>JAFPVP010000001.1 GCA_017412925.1 Selenomonadaceae bacterium | reverse complement strand
TTTGCTATCAAGCAACAGGAAATAATGAAAAAGCGCAAGCCGATTTCGCGAAAGCAAAACAGCTCGGCTGGAACGGCTGACAACGAATCAAATTTTAAAAATTCGCCATGGCGGACGATGATTTGTAAAAATCCGCTATGGTGGATTTTTTTGCCCATTTTTAGCCCGAATTTAAGCCAAAATTTAAAGAAGCGCGCCACGACGCCATTTATCAATTTTATTTGTCCGGTATAGCGGATTTTCGCCTTTGAGCCTCAAAATCGCCCCTAAAATCAGTTTTTTAGGCTCCGAAACGGAAATTTTGCTCGCGAAAACCTTCAAACTCGTTTTCAAGCCGCAAATCCAGCTCAAAATCAGTTTTTCAGGCTCCGAAACGGAAATTTTGCTAGCGAAGCCCTTCAAACTCGTTTTCAAGCTACAAATCCGGCTCAAAATCAGTTTTTTAGTCTCTGAAACGGAAATTTTGCTAGCGAATCCCTTAAAACTCGTTTTCAAGCCGCAACAACGTCTAAAAAAAAAATTTTTACGGGAGATTTCGGTCTAAATATTTTTTTTCGCAGGAAAAATTTTCCGTATGCAGAAAAATTTTCGCGAGGAGTGATTTATCATGAAAAAATTACTTGTAACGTGGATTATCGTCCAGATTCTGTTCTTTTCGACGGCAAACGCGGCAATTCAAACTTATGAGGGCATCGGAGAATACCCAATGACCGATGAAACGGTTGATTTTGCCAAAAATAAGGCGGAACTTTCAGCGCAACGCGACGCTCTCGAAAAAATTAGCACCTACGTAAAAAAAACTGCGAGCATGACCGACCATGAACTCGACAGCGAAGAAATTATAACCATAAGCGCGGGAATTTTGCGCGTGATTGAAACGAAATTTTTACTTGCCGCCGCTGACGACGGAATTATCGTTACAGCATTCGTTACGGCGGAAATTGACACCGACGAATTAAAAAATTTGCTCGAACAGGCGATTAAAGAGCGCAAAGGGGAATGATTTATGATTTGGAGAAAAATCATTCGACGAACGCTGACGGCTTTGCTAATTGTAGCGGGCTTATTAACGGCGGCAATCACGAATTCGGCAAGAAACGCGCCCAACAACGCGCCGAACGTGACGCTCAGAAAAAAGCCGGCGTTGCGCTAAAAACTTTTTCGCGGTCGATTAACTCCGAATTGACCGATGAAGAAGTTTCCGCCGTCACCAACAACATAATCAAAGTTTCCGACGTAAAAATTGTGCCCGTGCCCTTCGAGGCGCAAGGCGAAGCTGGTTTAATGTACAGGGCGACGCTCAAGGCGACAATCGACACCGACGGCATTTATGCTTGGCTAAAGCGCGACGACAAGGAAAAAGTTACAATCATTCAGCAGAACGACAGCTTGCAGGACGCGATTCAAAAAAATGACAAGCTCGCCGAGGATTTAAAGGAGCAATACAAGCGCGCAACATCTGAAGCGGAAAAAAATCGCATTCGCAAGCAGATGAGCGACGCCGACCGCGACTTTTTGGCTAATCAGAAGAACGAAGAAGGAAATAAACTTTATTATGCCAAAGATTATCACGGAGCAATTAAACTTTACAACGAAGCCATTGAACTTAATCCAAACTTGACAGATGTGTACAACAATCGCGGCGTTGCTTATGATGATTTAGGACAATACGAGCGAGCCATTCAAGATTACAACAAAGCCATTCAACTCAATCCGAATTGGTTTTTGCCCTACAACAATCGCGGCGTTGTTTATGACGACCTTGGACAAAAAGAGCGAGCAATTCAAGATTACGATAAAGCGGTTCAACTTGATCCGAATTATGCTGATGCGTACAACAATCGCGGACTCTGTTATCAAGCACTCGGTGACGAGGCAAAAGCGCAGGCAGACTTCGCTAAAGCTAAAGAACTCGGCTACAATGGCTGACGAAAAAATTTTTGCGGGAGACTTCGGTCTCCTTTTTTTTCGCAGGAAAAACTTTCCGCGCGCAGAAAAATTTTCATGAGGAGTGATTGTCTATGAAAAAATTTTTAGCGGCGTTGATAATGGGGAGCTTGCTTTTCTCGACGGCGGACGCGGAAATAAGAACATTTAGGGCGACGGGCGAGGACTCGGCGACAAAAATCGAAACGCAAGATGTAGCCAAAGTTCGTGCGCTGGACAGAGCAATAAAAAACGCTCTAAAACAGGCGAGCGAAACTTTTAAGGCGTCAGGGCTTGCCGAGGAGGAAATTTCCGCGATAATTCTAAACGGCTACGAAATAATCGGCGCGGCGGAATATGAACAGGTGGGAAATAATTGTCGGGCGACGGTTGAGCTTGGAATCGACGACGCGCAGATAGGAAATTGGATTCGGCGCGACGACAGGGAAAAATTCGCGCTGACAAATGCAGCTAAGGAGACGCAGAAACTTTTCGCGGCGAACGACGCGCGGCTGAAAGATTTGCGCGAACGTGCCGAGAACATGAAGAAGCAGGACAAAAAATTTTTCAAGGCGGAATTCAACTACGTCAACAATGAATTTTTATCGAATCAGAAAGTTGAGGCGGGCAATAAATTCGCGTACAAAGGGCGTTTCGACGACGCGATAAAACTTTACACCGAGGCGATTACCCTAAACGAGTACAACGCGGCGGCTTACAATCGGCGCGGGCAAGTTTACAGCGTCATGGCGGCGAATCAGAAAGTTGTTCCCGTGGCAGAAAGTTATCGGCGGCAAGCGATAAACGATTTGGAGAAGGCGACCCGTTTAAACAACAACTATGCGGAGGCGTTCGCTAATCGCGGCTTCGTCTACTACAACGGAAAATTTTTCGGGCAGGCGATAAAAGATTTTAACCGCGCGATTCAACTTGAGCCGCTAAACGCCTGGAATTATATTTATCGGGCGCAGTGTCATCGTCCGACGGACAAAAATTTAGCTCTCGCGGACTTCAACAAGGCGATTGAACTTAATCCGAACAATCCGCGCATGTATTCGGCACGCGGCGATTTTTACGAGCAAGACTTAGCAGATTTTTCCAAGGCGGCGGCGGATTATACGCAAGCGATTGAGTTGGAGAAGCGCGAAGAATTATTAGCGTTGAATTATCAAAATCGCGGCGACCTTTATCGTAAGCAGAAAATGTACGGCAAGGCGATTGACGATTACACGCGGGCGATTGAGCTGATAGAGCGTTCGGAGCAAAAGCCGCTGTTGTTGGCGTGGATTTATCGCAAGCGCGGCGAATGTTATCAATCTGTCGGCGACGGCGCACACTCGCAAGCCGATTTTAAAAAGTTTGATGAATTGCAGAGAAGATAATCAAAAAAGGAGTCGCCCGAAATTGAGCGGCTCCCGAAATTTTTTTACAAAGAGTTTAAGTCGCCGTTGTTGGCGTGGATTTATCGCAAGCGCGGCGAATATTATCAAGCTTTAGGCGATAATTCTGTTCGTGAGCTGATTTTAATAAATTTAACGAACTTCAACGCAGATAATCAAAAAAGGAGTCGCCCGAAATTGAGCGGCTCCCGAAATTTTTTTGCAAAGATTTTATTCGATTTCAATCAGCTCGTATTGCGGATTGCCCATGCCTTTTTCCGCCATAGCAGAAAGTTGGCGCAGACCGTGCCGCGTTTCAATGCGTTCTTTCATGTCGTGGCTATCGGACGCGGCGTAAATCATATCGCAACAAGCCTGGTCGACGGCAAGAATATCAGTGGAAACAGCAATGCCGATGTCCTTCATAGTCGGTTCAGCGGCGGCAACGCCTTCACAGTCGCAAGAGACGCTGATACGGCGCATGACGTTAAGGAAGACAATGTGCTTGCCGAAGTGATCGCAAGTCGCCTTAGCACTGTCGCACATTAATTCCATAAAATATTCCTTATCGGGCCATTGTGTCCAATCAGCGGGAACGTTGTTAGGGTCGACGCCGTGAACTTGAGCCTTGCCGACATGACCGCTTGCACAACCAATAGCGATGTTCTTCATTGAGCCGCCGAAGCCGCCCATTGCGTGTCCTTTGTAATGCGTCAAGACAATCAGCGAATCGTAGTTGGCAAGGTGAGCACCCATAGCGACTTCCTTAAGGTGCAAGCCGTTCTTTACAGGGAAATTAACGGTCGTTTCGTCTTCGTCCATGATGTCTACGGGGCAGAACGTCCAACCATTAACTTTAAGCGTATCGCGGTGTCCTTGAGTGTCGTAGCGGTCGCCGTGATAAAGCGTGTTGCATTCGACGATAGCGGAATTCGGGATTTGCGCCTGGAAGGCTTGAACCATATCACGCGGCAGAATATTCGGACCGTGTTTCTCGCCGGTGTGAAGTTTGATTGCCACCTTGCCGTAAATATTCTCGTTAATCAGCTTGTAAAGCTTTATGAGATGTTCGGCGTCGATAGTCTTCGTGAAATAAACCTTAGCCGCCGAGCCTTGATAACTTTCGCCGGTCACGTTCTTGGAGCCGACGACGGGAGCTTGTTTAGCCATAAAATTTTCCTCCTTATCCCCGCGCAGGGGTTTAGTCGGATAAATAATATTCCTTTGAGTTTACTCAAGTCAAGCCCTAACGACGCTGATTCTCTGTTGAATGTGATTGCCGCCCGCGATTTCGTCGACCATTGCCAGCGCGTAGTCCGCATAGCTGATGATACTTTCGCCCGCCGCGTTCAAAGTAAATTCTTCGCCCGCGAGAATATATTTGCCGGTGCGTTCGCCGTCAGCTTGAAAATCTGCCGCAGGACTTACGAACGTCCATTTAACGTCGTTGCGCTTGCGAAGTTCGTCGAGTTCATTTGCTTGAGCCTGCGCGGTCGGGACATAATCTGCGGGGAAATCGGGCGTCTTGAAAACTTGCGTTGTATGTTCCTTGTCGACGTAGAGACTGCCCGCGCCGCCCACGATTAAAAGTCTGACGTTCGTGCCGCTCAAAATGTCGCAAAGATGTTGGCTGGTCGTGGTGTGCAAGGGAAGAGTTTCAGGAGTCCACGCACCGAACGCATCAACTACCGCGTCGAAATTTGCAAGGTCGTTTTTCTCCAGCGCAAGAATATCTTTGACGATGACCTTAGCCGCGCCGTCAATCTCCGTAGCCCTCCGAACGAACGCCGTAACCTCGAATCCGCGAGCCGCCGCCTCTGCGACAATTTTTCTGCCTGCTTTACCTGCTGCCGCTACTACTGCAATTTTCATTTATAATCTCCTCCGAGAAATTTTTTCATCATGATAATTTTTTTTTGCTTGAAAAGCAAGAAGGCACCTTTTTATAACTATTTGAGTTTTTGTGCGCGGTGAATTAAAATTTTATTGGAGGAGAGAAAAATGATACGCAAAAAAGATTTGCCGGATTGCCCCGCAGCAACGACCTTGAGCTTGATAAATAGCAAGTGGAAAGTTTTTATTTTGCAAAGGCTGAAAGAGCGTTCATGGCGATACAACGAGTTGAAAAAATCTATCGAGGGAATAAGCCAAAAAGTTTTGACGGACAGCTTGCGCTCATTGGAGTATGACGGGCTAATTCAGAGAAAAATTTTTAACGAAAAGCTACCTCATGTTGAGTATTCGCTGACAACATTGGGCGAGAAATTACAATCGGTACTCGACGCGCTTTACAATTTCGGCT
>JAFPVP010000112.1 GCA_017412925.1 Selenomonadaceae bacterium | reverse complement strand
GTTTTTCTGTTGGCAAGGTTACTCAGGCGGGTGCGGTAACTATGGGCAAAATCCGTGAGCGCGAGCCGAAGAATCCGCCCGCCCTGTGATTCAAGCCGAGCAAGCAACAACCGAAGATTTAAAAGCAATCAGCGGCATAAACGAAAATCTTTTGGGCGTGGACGTGCCGAACCAAGCCAGCGGTCACGCAATCGAACTGCGTCAGAAACAAGTAGTCACGCATTTAGCGGTTATTTTCGACAGCTTGCGGCGAGCGAAAAAACGAATCGCGAATTTGCTTTGGGAGCGGCGTGGTCACGCGGGAATCGTTCCACAATTCTACACGGCGGAAAAAGTTTATCGCGTGGAGGGCGAGAACGGGCAGCAGTTCGTGACGATTAACGAGCAAGTCGCCGTTCAAGACCCAATCGCCGGCACGATAGTAAAAACGCTAAACGACTTGTCGCAGGGCGAATTCGACATCGTGGTCAGCGACGTGGAATCCTCAACGACGCAACGGCAAGCGCAAATGTGGAGCCTCGTCGACGCGGCAAGCAAACTCGGAATCCCGCACGAATTAATTTTCGAGACGCTAATTGATTTATCCGACTTGCCGAAAAAGAACGATATTAAAATGCGTTGGCAACAAGCGCAAGCCCAGCAACTTCAGCAAGCGCAACAAGAACAGCAATTCCAGCTGGAGCTTGAGCGCATGAAGAACGCGGACTTCCGAATGCAGATAGCGTTCAAGGACGCGCCGCTCCCAATTCAAATGGCAATGGCGGCGCAAGCAGGAATTATCCCGCGCGAAATCGCCGACCATTTCCTGCAAGTCATGGTTGAGCAAATGGCACCGCAATTAGCGCAACAAATGCAAAAAGCGCAAGTTCCGCAAAATCAGCCGCAAATTCCAATACCGCAACAAAATCAAATGCCGCATAATCTCATGGAACAAAATCAAGCGCAGACGGCGGTACCTTTAGCGGCACAATCCGCAATGACCGGAATCGCGCCGGCGCAAATTTAAGGAGTGATTCAAATGGAAAATGATTACGCATTCAACTGGCTGACAAATTCAAAGGAGGAAACAAAAATGTTCGGACAAATTCAGCTTGAAAATTTCGTAGGACTAACGAGTATGCCACAAAAGGCGGCGAGCGCGTGGAGCGGCGCGATAGAAGGTTTGGTCGGCGCGAGTTACAAACCCCTGCTTTACTACGCCAAACAACTCGTCAACGGCACAAATTATTACTTCATCGCGGAGCAAACGCTAATCACGAATCCGCCCGTGCGCCGCCTCGTTAAGCTCGTTATTCACGAAAAAGACGGCGAGTATAAAATCGCAAGTGTGGAAGCAATTTAAAAATTATTTGGCAGAGAGCCGCTCAAAACGGGCGGCTTTTCTGTTTGGAGGAATAATCATGGAATTTGATTTGCAACGATTTGCTGAAGACCCCGCCGAGCAAAATTCGGAGCCCGAAACGTCAAGCGAGGGGCAGGAGCCGCTACCCGAAGAATTGGGCGGCTTGCCCGAAGATTTAGCCCGCGAAACTCTTGCCGAGTGGGAGCGGTCACAACCTAAACCCGAAGAAAAACCGCCCGAAGCAGAGCCCGAAGAGCCGCCGATTTCGCGCCAAGATTATCAGGCACTAGTCGACGAACGCGAACAGCTCAAAGCGAAACTCGCCGAATATCAGCGGCAAGCTCAACCTCAATCGCCGCAACCGCAATTCCAACCGCCGCAATTTCAAATCACGCCGGAAAATTCAGCGAAAATAAGCGAAGCGATAACTGCCGAGGCAATGGCACTTTCGGGCATGAGTGCCGACGACGTGGCAAGTTTGGAATACGCCGACGAGGACGACCCGCGAATCGCGCAGTGGAATCAAGCTAAAAACATCGCGCAAAATCGCGTTTACGGCGCAATTCAACAGGCGCAAGCCGCCCAGTTTCAGCAAGCACAACAATCCTACAACGAGTACAAGGCGGCAGTCGAAACCTACAATCAGTTCGTGCAAAAAGAATCAGCCGAATCCGATTTCCAAGCCGTTCAAAAATTCGCAACCAACGAATTCTTTGAGCAACTCGCGCCGCACGAAAAACAAATCATCGCCAATTCGTATTTGCGAATAGAGCGGCAACTAGCCACGCCCGCCGAAATGCTCGTAGTGAAAAATTATTTTGAACAGGCAAAGACGGCGTATCGCACGCGCAATGCAAAGAAAACCGCGCCGCGTCAACAACAAGCCGCCCCGAACCTGCCGCGCGTCGACCAACTAAAAGGCACCGCCGGCACAAGCGACGGGCAACTTTCTACGAGCGACATTGAAAAGTTGCTTGAGGGCGACTTCACCAAACTTGACGAAAAAACCCGAAAACTTTTACTCGGATACAACACTTGAAAGGAATGATAAATCATGGCATATCAGCCGACTTTCGGCAACACCACAATTCCAACTGAATTAATCCTAAAAGCTTGGGCGAAAAATACTTGGGATTGCGGCAAGCAAGAAAGTTATTTCAGTAAATTCATGGGAACCAGCTCCGATAGTATAATTCAAATTCAGGAAGATTTAAGTCGCGGCAAAGGTACAAGCATTGAAGTTTCCTTGCTCATGCCGCTCAATGGCGCGGGCGTCATCGAAGATAAAAAAATGGAAAATCACGAAGAGAAGATGAACTACCGCTCGTGCACGGTTTACCTTAGCCGCGTGCGCAATGCGGTCAGGCTCGCGGGCAAATTCGAGGAGCAGAAGACGCAGGAGAAAATGCGCGCCGATATGCGCAAAGTTCTTTCAAATTGGATTGCCCGTTATTTCGATTTAAGTATTTTCGCGGTACTCACGGGCACGAATCCGCCGTTCTACACCACGGGCGTCGAGCTACCTTACACGATAGAGGCACCGACCGCCGACAGAATTCTGATTTCTGACGCCGGCGGCACAGCGCACACAAACGAGAATCAAATTACAGCGGCGGACGTGTTTGATACAACGCTGATTGGCAAGGCGCGGCGCATGGCGCAGGCGGACGAACTCACTGCGATAAAACCGATTCGCATTGACGGGCGCGAAACTTATGTTATGGTAATCGACCCGTATCAAGCGCGAGACCTTCGCCGAGACCCGAAATGGCTTGAGGCGCAAGAGTACGCCAACATTCGCGGCGAAACGAATCCGATATTTAGCGGCGCAATGGGAATTTATGAGGGCGTCGTAATTCACGAGTGCTTGAGAGTGCCGCGCACGCAGACTGGTTCGGGTTCGGGAAATAATAAAGCAATGGTCGGTCACGCGCTGTTTTTGGGCGCACAGGCTTGCATTTTGGCGGAAGGTACCGCCCCCACTTGGACAGAAGATAAATTCGATTATCAAAACCAGTATGGCGTCTGCATTGACCGCTTTTTCGGGCTGAAGAAAGCGCAGTTCAAATACGACGGCACGAACTTGACGGACTTCGGCGTCATCAACGTTTTGACTTCATCGGCGGACGATTAAAATGCTAAGCGTTGAGACTTTGGCGCGGCGAATACGGCACCGCTTGCACGACACGGACAAATTTACTTACACCGACGAGGAAATTTTAGATTGCCTAAATTGCGGCGTAAGATTTATTAGGCGGCTAATCGCGCGGTTGCGCCCCTCGTTGCTCATGTCTGAAATGGCGGGCATGTTGACGGCGGGGGAAAATTCAATCGCGCTGGCAAAACGCCCGACGAAAATAATCAGCGTGACTGCGGGCGGCAAAGCTTTAGCAGAAACGGAGCTGGCGTTCGCGATTCACAAAGCCGACGCGGAAGGCGAGCCGGAAGAATTTTATTTGACGGGCACGCAGACGATAAATTTTTACCCGACGCCGAAGGAGCCGACGCCCTACAAAATCCGCACCGTCGACGACATTGCGGAATTGGCGTGGGAGGACAATTCGCCGCTAAATACGGAATTTGACGATTTTTTAGTAGAGTACGCGACAATCCGGCTCGGCGTGGGCAACGAATACGACATGACGCAGGAAAGCCAACTTATGGCGAACATCGCGGCGCAAATTCAAGAAGTGTTAATCCCGCCGCCGGTCGGAGTTATCGTTAAGGGGTATTGGTCATGAGGCTTGGCGCAAAACACGAAAACCAAATTCAAATCGCGCACGCGGATTTTTCCGGCGGACTGAATACGAGTACGAGCGTCGACGGCATTTCTGAAAATCAACTGGCGCAAACAGTCAATCTTGAAGTCGACCATGCGACGGGCAAATTAAAAAGCGTTTCGGGCACAAGCGACTTGTTCCAATTTCCGAACATTTTTGCGGCGATGTACGACGCTATAAATCAGCGGCTCCTGCTCGTCGACGCGGACAAAGTTGTTTGGTGCGCAACCAGCGCGGGCTGGATTACAATCGGGACTTTGAGCGGCGAGCTGTATCCGATAACGGCGAGCTGGGAGGACGGGCTTTTAATCGCCAGCGGCGGCAAGCTCCAATATTTCAACGGCAACGCTTTAGTTACGCTGAATTCGCCGATTGCAAATTCGGTTTGTGTTCAAGCGGGCAGAGTTTTAATCGCGGACGCGAAAAATTTGTATTTGAGCGGCGTTGGCGACGAGACAAATTGGACGGAGAACGCCAACATCGATTCTAGCGCGAAATTTTTGGAGGTCGGTTACAAGGACGGCGGCGAGCTGGTCGGCATGGTCGGCTTGCCCAGCGGCGTGCTTTTGCTGAAAAATAATCGGCGCGTCTATCGTTTGAACATCGGATTCCCTGCGTGGTCGCTCGTCGAAATTTCGCGGGAAGTGGAAGTCAGCGGGCGATTGAGTGCGTGCGCGGTGGCTGATTCGGTCTTCGTCCTCGGAGGCAGTGAGGTGCAAAATCTTCAAGCGGCGAACGTCTACGGCAACGCGAAACCGCAAAATATCGCGCTCCTTATTAAATCGGAAATTAAAAGTTTGCCGAAAAATTCTTTGGTGCGCTACGTCCCGAAGCTGAATCAAATCTGGATTCTGAACGGAGATTTTGTGTTGATGTTCGACCTCGTGACGCAAAGTTGGTTCAAACGGCAATTCAATTCAAAAATTTTGGACGTGCTCACGATTGGTGACGAAATTTTAATAATCAAGCCCGACCGCGTGTCGAAACTCGACGAAAATATTTTTTCGGATTCGGGCGCGGAATTGACGTGGAGTTTTCAAGGGAAGCGGCACATCAGCCATTACGATTATTTGCTAAAAAATACGACAGTTTCTTACACGCCGCTCGACGCCGAACTCACGAACGGAAAAATTTCAGCGGGCAAAGTCGTCGTAAATTTGTCGCTTAGCGAGAGCGGCTCAAGTACGAGGCGGCGGCTTATCGGCTCGACTGTTTTGGCGCAAAATCGCAATGTTTATCGGAATAAATTTTTGGAGATTGAAGGTCGCGGCGGCGGCGGAATTTTTTTCAACTCGATAACTTTGGACGTGGTGGAAGTATGAGCAAGAAACTTGAGGAATGGATTGCGCTTTACAATAAAAAAAATTACGAGGAGTTCAAACGCGATAAAAAGTTTGAACTTTTTTATTTGCCGGAAAAAGGCTTCGCGGAAATCGCCGATTCGGGCGCAATGATAATCGTCAATCAGATGTGCGGCGAGTTCAAATTTTGGCGCGACGTGGCGGAAAAATTAAGTCGGCGTTGCGGCTACAAAGTCGCGGGCACGATTTGCATTCGCCCGATTCTGCCCTACATTCGGCTGGCGGGCTTCCAAATCGACAGGATTGAAAAAACGAATTTGGGCGACAGATATTTTTGCACGGACAAGCGCACGGGTCAAAAAGGTCAAGCGTCGCCGGCGGGCAAGGATACTTGGTTCGTGACGTGGGAGGTGGCGGCTGGTGAAATTTGAATTCGACTTGCAACGCTTCAAAGGTCAGACGACTTCCTCGGAGGCAACCTACACGCCAACCGAATACGAGTTGCAGTTGCAACGATACGCCGTCCAATATGCAGAAGCCCTAGCTCCGAACGCGAAACAACTCAATGACTTTGCAATGGGCGTGATTCAGCCGTCGTTTGAAGACATCATGGGCGGCTTGCAACCGCTGGGAAAATTGCACATTCAGTTGAACGGCGAAGCGCAAGAACGCGCGACTTCCGCCCTGCACGCGCTTATTTACTCAAATCCGCAGGAAAATCTCAACGCCGCCACGGATTCAAACAGCTCGCTAGCGGGTCTGGCTACAGATTATTCGACGGAAGCTGAAAATTCCGCCGACAATCAAAACAGTCTCGTGGGCGCGTTGACGGGCAAACTTACGGACACCGACGGCAAATTGAATTCGATTTACAGTTCGCTGGGCACCGCGACGGACAAGGCAAACGATTCTCTTAAAAGTTTCGTGCCGAGCAATTCTACCGCCGCCTTGACCGCAAACAGCGTATTAAACCGCGTCATTTGCAATAATTGTTGCACGACGAAAAAATTTTCAAGCGTCATGGGCGGCATTGCCGATTCTAATTCTGACGAGACCGGCGACGCGAACGAAACTTTGGGCGAGTATATCCCGATAAATTCCGGCGCGGAAAGTCTCGCCGCCAACGCTATTGAAAATTATCAAACGCAAAATTCAGCCGCCGCGACGACTGCAAACGCCACGCTCGGCACGTACAAAACGCAAAACACGCTCGACACTTCGGCGGCGAACAGCATTTTGGGCGGGCTCGGCACGGAAAATATTTCTACTGCCGATTCTTTGAGCGGGCGTCTGGAAAATTACATTTCGCAAAATCAAGACGCGGCGACGCTTGTAAGTTCGGAAATTGATGACTTCATGCCGCAGAATACGTCTTTGGCGAACGATTACGCCGATTCGCTGACGGGTTTTATTTTGCAGGACAACGCGGCGACCGAAAACAATTCCGCAGATTTTAATCATTATATTTTGGTCGGCGACGGCGCAACCAGCCTCGCCAATTCCATTAACGGCGGATATATTTCCGATAACGAGAAATCATACGCGGCGGTGGAGCCCGAACTCAAAAAGGCGGCGACGTTAAACACGGGCGCGGTTGCTCTTGCAAATCCCAGTTTGCAATTTTACAGAATGCAGGATTGCAGGGTCACGAAAATCACCGCGCAAGCATTTGGTCAGGCGGCGGTGGAGAATATCGGCATAGTCGATTCGATAAATCCCGTTTATGAAAATCTCGCAATCGGCAACGACGCGGCGACTTCTCTGGCGACGGATTCTTTGAACGGCGCGGCGACGCTAAACACCGGCGCAGTAAATTTGACTAATCCGCGCCTGCAAGCCTACATCGTGCAGGGTTCCGACGCGACGGACACGACCAACGCCGCTTTGAATCAAATTCAGAACAAAAGCGACAATGCGACGGCTTCGGCAAATGATTCGCTCGGTGCTCGTTCGGAGGAAAGTAACGCGGCGACGGCTTCGACCAACGCCAATTTGGACACAATCGCGGCTCAAGGCGACGCGGAAACGGCAAACGTGAACGACGCGCTCGCTGTTTTCCCGAATCTTCATGGCGCGGCGACGGCTAACGCTAACGACAATTTGAGCGGCTATATCCCGAAAAATGACGCGGTGACGCAACTTATCGACGGTTTGCTTAAAGATTATGCCGACGAGGGCTCGGAGAAAACTGACGACGCCAACGCCGATTTGACCGAATACATCAACAAAAATAAAATTGCTTATTCTAGCGTCGAGGGCAGTTTAACCGACTTGCAGGACGGCGCACTCCCGCAAAAATATCGCGACGCAATGGAGGATTCAATCGCGACCACGTTGCAAAAAACGCTCGGCTCCACGGTCAACGAGCTGGCGCAACGCGGCGTTCTGAATTCTTCCGTGACCACCATGGCGATAAACAATATCACCAAAAATGCCGCCGATGTCACCGCGCAAAATTACCTTAACAATATCAACATTTCCCAAAATTTGGCGCAAAATCTTTGGAGCGACGCGATAACAACTGACCGCGAAAACGCAAACATGACTTTGCAACAGCTGAATAATTTCCTGCTCGAAATCGACCGCAACGCGAATTTGGCGCAACAACGTTACTCAAACGCGATAAACACCAACCAAATTAATGCCGGACTTGTTCAGCAACAGCTCCAAAATCAGAGCAACAATTTACAATACGGCTCAAAT
>JAFPVP010000111.1 GCA_017412925.1 Selenomonadaceae bacterium | reverse complement strand
GTGTATTGCAACCGCCAAGGACGAACACCGCCGCCAATAGCATCATTAAGAAAATTTTTTTGTAAGCTGTCATTTCTTTTTATCCTTCTGCTTTTTCTTTATCCACTTGTCAACCCAATCCTCGTTGTTTTCGGGCTGAACGGAAAAACTTTTGCCGTCGCTTGTAACTGTAATTGTGCCGTTCCAGCGCGTGCATAAAATATTTTTTTCGTCGATGCCCTGCGCCAAATAATTTTCGAGCGGCTCAAGGTGCGGATGCCCATAAGTATTGCGGCGTTCTTCGTCGGGACCGCACGAAATTAAAACGTAGCTCGGATTGACCGCCGCGATAAAATCTTTCGTCGAGGCGGTGTAGCTGCCGTGGTGCCCGCTCTTTAGCACGTCGCATTTTAAATTCTTAGTCTTATTATTCGATAAAAGTGCCGCTTCAACTTCCTTTTCGGCGTCGCCCGTGAACAGCATGGAAAATTTTTTGTAGGTGAGCTTGCCGACGACGGATTCGTTGTTCGGTTCAGACTTTTGCCCGCCGTTGACAGCGTCGACGAGTTCGGGTGTCGGGTAAAGCACATTGAACTTGACGGAGTTGCCGAAGTCCAGCGTGTCGCCGACTTTTAAAGATTTGTAAGTTATGCCCTTCGCGTCGATTGCTTTCAGGTAACTTTTGTACAGCGGCGAACTTGCAGAAATTCCATTGTCATAAACTTCAGCGACGGAAATTTTTTCCAGATACGGATTCGCGCTCAGTTCCTTTTTGCTAGGATTGATTAAAGCTTTCGCGCTACCGATGTGGTCGGCGTGCGGGTGCGTTAAAATCAGCTTGTCAATCTTCGTGACGGAAAGTTTCTCCAGCTCTTTTAAAAGTAAATCGCGCTCGTCGGTGTCGCTCGTGTCAACTAAAATCGTCTGCTTGCCCGTCTGAATTAAAATCGCGTCGCCCTGCCCGACGTTTAGCATGGAAATTTTCAAGTTGCCCTTAACGTCCTGCGCGGCTTCGGCTTGAGTGTCCTCTTTAGTAGCCGCTTGTGGCTCGTCTTTGGAGTCTTCCTTGCCTTGACTGCCGCAACCGCTCAAAATAAACGTCGCCAGCATCAGCACCGCCAAAAAAATTTTTTTCATTGAATCATCCTTCCTTTTCTTTCTTGTAGATGATATAAAGCCGAATCAGCTTCGTCACTCCCCAAACCGCGAACGACGCGATATAAATTTTGTCGAGCGTCGAAAGATTGTCGTAGTCAAAGTGCGTGAACAAAAACACCGCCGCCAATATAATCAATCCGTCGAATTTGTCAAATGTTTTCTTCAATAACTCAAGCATAATTTTTGCCCCCTTTCTGCGCGGGATTATATCATGTTTCTTTCAGGTTTGACAAAGACTTTTTACAAAGAATAAAAAAAATTATCGCCCGAAATTTCCGAGCGATAATCCAATCATTTTTCTGCCCGTGACTTCACATGCGCAACTTTTTTAAAAGAGCGTGACAGCCGCGCAGAATGTCAGCGTAAGTCGTCGCGAAACCGTTTTTATCCCAAGGAATATCTTTGTCGAGGAGCATTGAAATTTTTCCGTCAGGGTCGCCGCCGACAATCGCCTTGACCTGCTCAACATTACCCGCGTCCATGCAGACAATTAAATTATTTTCGGCGTAATCAGCTGGAGTAATTTGCCGCGCCGTGTGCTCGCCGTAAGGGATATTTTCTTCGCGGAGTTTGGCGGCAATGCCTTCGTGCAATTTCCCGCCGTCCGTCGGTTTGCTCGCGGCACTCGCCACAGAAATTTTTTCACTCAAACCCGCGTCTGCAATTAACTTTTGCATGACGAATTGCGCCATCGGCGAACGCCCTGTATTTCCACTGCACACGAATAAAATTTTCACCAGAATAACCTCCAAAAAAATTTCAACTCACTGCGAAAGCGCATTTGTCGCCGCGTTGACTTTATCGGCAGCATTTTCCAGTTGCTTTTCAACGACGTTCATGTCTTGCATGTCCGTCTTTTCAACGTCGAAGCCTACCTTTTTCAAGACCGGTCCGACGACGGCTTTTGTCGTTGCCATTAATTGTTGCTTATATCCCGTTACTGCGCCCGTGGCGTCGGGAACAGTGCCCACCATGCTGTAGATGACCAACGCTGTTGCCATTCCGATTACGAGTACGACTAAAGCTAAAATTTTTTTAATCATATAGATCACCCCGAAATTGATTATAGCATAAAAAAAAGCGCGGGGGAACTTTTTCTCCGCAATTTTGATTTATTTATCTGTCGGAACCCAAAATATTTCCAGCGTAGTCGACGAGAATCGTGGCGATTTTTAGCTTGCCAAAAACATAACGTTCAGCGCGGAGGCTTGCCCGTGCCGCAATTTTTTTATAGACGCGCTCAAGATGATTGGCGGAAATTATCTGCGCGGCGTCCTCGGTAGTGTTGGCGTCAAGGATTTTTTGAACTTCGGTTGCGGGCAGACCTTCCGCCGCAGAATATGCCGCTAAAGTTTCCAATCTTGCGTCGGCAACGCGATTGTGCGTGTGGAAAATTCCCGCCGCAACTTTAATCAGCTTGCCGAGGTGTCCGCACAGAATTATTTTTTTTATGCCGCGTTCCGCCGCCGCCTCCAACATGAAGCCGATAAAATTGCTCGTCTGAATTACCGCGCCGTCAGGGAAGCCGAATTTTTTTGCGATTGTCT
>JAFPVP010000010.1 GCA_017412925.1 Selenomonadaceae bacterium | reverse complement strand
GACGACAGCGAACGCTACCTGGAATATTTGAGCCGTTGCATTCAAATTCCGTCGAACGCTTCGCCACTTCTCCTGCTTGCCAGCAGAGAAAAAAGCAACATTCAACGCGCCTACACCGAAAATCTTTGCTGGCAAAAATTTAATGCTGACGGCATGGAAATTTGGGGAGCACCTGTCGGCGACTGGGACGAAATCGACTGGAAAAAAGTTTTCAAAGCGCACGTGCCCGCCGGAACAATTTTTAATTTCGTGCCCGAATATCTGTTAAAAATTTGGCAGCGCGAACTCGGCGACGCGATTGAAATTGATGACGACCGCGACATGTGGGATTATATTTTGTACCTCGACCGCATGGAAAAACTTTCGGGCAAAAAGATGAAGCGCATTCGCAACGCTAAAAATTCCTTTGAAAAAAATTACAGCTACACGATTGAAGACATCACCCCCGAAATTTTTAATGAACTTTGGCAGTTCCACGTCAGCGCGGAAAAAAATCTTCAAAGCCGCGTCGATAGCGTCGATACCGCTCAAGACGACAGCGACCAGTTTTTGTTTGCTATAGAACATTGGGACGATTTTAAAAATCTTTTCGGGTTTGTGGTTCGCGTTGACGGGAAAATTGTCGCTTACTCCGTCGACGAAATGATTGACGATTCGCACTCAATCGGGCTGTTCGCGAAGGCTGATTACAATTTTAGCGGTGTGAATGAATTTGCTTATTGGAATGACGCGAAGATAAATTTGGAGCGCGGCATTTTGACGGAAAACTTGACGGACGACGTCGGCGAAGAAAATCTGCGCTTCTTTAAGGAGCACCTCTGCCCGCTCGTCATGCTGAAAAAATATATCGTGACTTACAATCCCAAAGAAAATTTCCGCGACGTAGAAATTTCTTCAGAGCGCGACGGAGAAAACTTGACCGTAAAAATTTCCGGCAAGCTCGACACTAACTCCGCGAACGCCGCTAATAAGGAGATTTTATCCATGCTTGACGGCGTGAAAAATTTGATGTTCGACTTGAACGGGCTGGAATATATTTCCTCGGCGGGCTTGAGGATTTTGATTGCCGCGATGAAAAAAATTCGTGCGCAGGGCGGGACAATGACGCTTAAAAATGTCAGTGAACAAGTCAAAGAAGTTTTGGAGATGACGGGCTTCGCGCAGATTTTTAGCGTGGAGGGTTGACGTTCAATCATGCGTGACGATTTTTTTTCAACCATCGGCGAGATTATAAAATACGGCGGCTCAACGTTCGCGGCTCTGGTCGCTATGAGTATTTACATGGCGACGGACGGCTTTTTCGTCGGGAACTGGGTCGGCGTCGACGGCTTGGAGGCTATGGCGTTAATTTTTCCAATTACGATGGTTATCGCGGCGGTTGGCGTTTTATTTGAGACGGGCGGCTCGGCAGTCGTCTCCGAACAAATCGGCGCGGGCAAAAAGCAACTCGCCGAAAAAATTATTCGGAGCAATTACCTCTGCGCGGCGATAATCGGAGTAACCGTCGCGGTCGTCGGAAATATTTTTATCGAACCGTTGCTGGGTCTCCTCGTCGATAATTCGAGTGAGCAACACATAACCGATTTGGCGGTTGACTTTCTGCGGATAACGCTGTGCGGCGCGCCGTTCCTGATTACAGTTTACATGACGGGCGCGTTTATGCGTTGCGTCGAAAAGCCGGAGCACGTCTTTTTTCTGGTCGGCTCATCAAATCTGGTAAACATAATCTTGGACGCGCTGTTTATAATCGTGTTCGGATGGGGCATGACGGGCGCGGCGGTGGCGACAGTCATCGCTCAAATTTCCGGCGCGGTGATTGCCTTTTGGTACTTTAAATATTCGCGGCAAAAATTTTCAAGTTCGGCGGGCTTCGCGAGCTTTGCATATATTTTCAAGGAAATAAAAATCGGCGCGGGCTTCGCGGTGGCAACGGTAATGACATCTTGCATTGAATATTTCTTGAACGCGGTCGTTTTGCAATATGACGCGGCGGAATTGCTGGCGATGGTGACGGTCTCGAATATAATTTTGTCGTTTGTGTTCTTGCCGCTGAACGGACTGGATACGGGAATTCAGCCGCTGGTAAGCAGACTTTACGCCGCGCACCAAGAGCAACATTGCCTGCGCGTCATGCGTTACGGATTTTTCTTGACGGTCGTTTTAACGTTCGCGATTTACGCGGTGCTGATGATATTCACGGAAGAGATGACAAGACTTTTCGTCGAAACCAACACACCGATAACGCCAGAGATGATAATTTTCTTGCGGGCTATGTTCGTCTTGCAACCGTTCGTTGGGCTGTATACGTGGCTAAGCGGGCTCATGGCGGCCTTGGAGGACGAGTGGCGCAACTTGGTAATCAGTTTGGTGCCGCTGGTCGTTCAAGTCCCGCTGATTTGGTTCCTGCCGAAAATTTTGCCGATAGAATATATTTCGCTGAACTATTCGATTAACGACGTGGCGGAGGCGGCGGTCGCGTTCATTTTGATTCGGTCGCTGTTCAAGGAAAAGGGAATCTCCTTCAAGAAAATTTTTCACGCGCGGTGAATGGAGGTGCTTGAATGGCAAATATTAAACTTCTTGACACGAGCACGATAAATAAAATTGCGGCTGGCGAAGTCGTCGAACGCCCTGCTTCCGTCGTCAAGGAACTTGTCGAAAATTCGATTGACGCGGGCGCACGGCGTATAGAAATTGAAATTCAGAACGGCGGCAAGGCTCTGATTCGCGTGACGGACGACGGCGCGGGCATGGGCAGGGAGGACGCCGCTCTCTCCGTGAGACGCCACGCCACCAGCAAACTTTCCAACGCCGCCGATTTGCAAAATATTTCTACGTTGGGTTTCCGTGGCGAAGCTCTGCCGACGATTGCCGCCGTGTCGAAATTCACCTTGCAGACGCGCCGCGCCGAGGACGAACTTGGCATAAAAATTAAAATTGACGGCGGAAAAACTCAAGACACGCACGAAATCGGTTGCAAAGTCGGCACGACGGTTTTGGCTGAAGAATTATTTTTCAACACGCCCGCCCGCTTAAAATTTTTGAAGGCGACGCCAACCGAGGCGAATAAAATTCACGACTTCATTGTCAAGCTTGCGCTAAGCCGCCCCGAAATCGCCTTCCGATTCATAAACGGCAACCGCGTCGCACTCGCCACGCCCGGCAACGGAAAAATTCTTGACACGCTAAGCGCGATTTACGGCACGGAACTGACCGACTCGCTGTTGACGTTAAAGGGCGACGTGGATAATTTGAAACTCGCGGGCTACGTGACCAAGCCCAACATCGTAAAAAGTTATCGCGGCTGGCAGACGTTTATCGTTAATGGGCGCGTCGTCGAAAATCGGACAGTCTCCAAGGCGGTCGACGAGGCTTATAAATCGCTGGTATCGAAGACGGGCTTTCCGCTTGCCGTGGCGATAATCGACGTGCCGCAGAATTCAATCGACGTGAACGTCCACCCGCAAAAGATTGAAATCAAATTCGACGACGAGGGCAAAATTTTCAAGGCGGTTTATCACGCGGTGCGCAAGGCCGTCGAGGGCAAGGAAGATTTACCGGAGCACGACTTGACGGAAATTGCCGCCGCGCCCGAAACGCCGCATTTCGAGCAGCTGGATTTGAACGCGGAATTTCAAGAGCCGCCGCCCAAGAAAACTTCCGAGCGCAAGAAAAAGCCTGCGGAAGATTTTGATTTGGAAAAAATTTTGACGACAGACGCCGCGCCGCCTAAGCCCGAAAAAATTTCTAAACCGGAACAAAAACTTGAGCCGCCGCCCGAAAAAGTTTCCGAGGCAAAAAAAATTTCCAAGCCCGAAAAAAAATCGGAGCTGGAACTTGAGCCGATTGGACAGGTGGCGCGCTGTTACATCGTGGCGCAGAGCGGCAAGGATTTGTATATCGTCGACCAGCACGCCGCGCACGAGCGGATTTTATTCGACAGGCTGAACTCTTACGCCGAACGGGTGCCCGCGCAGGGCTTGCTGATTCACCGCGTGCTGAAATTCGATTCGCGGGAGTCGGAGCTGATAGAAAAAAATTTGGCGGTCTTCGCGGAGTTGGGCTTCACATTGGAGCCGAGCGGCGCGAACGAATTCCGCTTGATAGAAGTGCCCGTCGACGCGGCTGACACGGACGGCGAAAATCTCCTGCGCGGGATTATCGAGGAAATTTTGAGCGGCTTGAATGAAGCGGGCGACATTGCAAAAAAAATCCGTCAAGCAGTCTTGGCGACGACTGCTTGCAAGGCAGCGATAAAATCGGGGCAGGAGCTCAACTTCAGGCAAATGGAAATCCTTTTAAAAGAACTTTCCGAGACGCCGCACCCGCACACTTGCCCGCACGGACGACCGACGATTATAAAATTTTCGAGCGGCGACCTCGCCAAAATGTTCAAGCGCACATAAAAAATTTTCCCCGACGTTTCAATGGCGTTGGGGATTTTTTTTATTAGAAAAGGATTTTTATTCCGCGCGTCAAAATATTCCGCAAGCGTATGAAAGGAGTGCTCAGCATGAAAGTTTTATTGATTAACGGCTCGCCGAAAGCCAACGGCAACACGACAATCGCCCTGAACGAGATGATTAAAGTTTTCGAGGCGGAGGGCGTCGAGACGAAATATTTCCACGTCGGCAACAAAATTATTCGCGGGTGCATGGCGTGCCAAACCTGCTTCAAAACCGGCAAATGCGTCATCGACGACGTTGTCAACGAGATTGCGCCCGTGTTCATGGAGGCGGAGGGTTTCGTCATCGGTTCGCCGGTTTATTTTGCGTCGCCCAACGGCGCGGCGATTGCGTTCCTCGACAGACTTTTCTACAGCACGTTCTTGCAGGACAAGACCGGTAAAGTTGGCGCGGGAGTCGTGGTGGCGCGGCGCGGCGGGTGCAGTGCGGCCTACGACGTGTTCAACAAATATTTCGGCAACAGCAGCATGGTAATTGCCGGCACGCAGTATTGGAATATGGTTTACGGAATGAATCCCGGCGAAGGCGCGCAGGACGCCGAAGGCTTGCAGACAATGCGCACGCTCGCCCGCAACATGACGTTCCTCATGAAGTCTATCGCGCTCGGCAAGGAAAAATTCGGCTTGCCCAAGCCTGAAGAGTGGACGCCCACGAATTTTATCAGATGAAAATTTATCGACCAACTTACGTCAAAGAATTTCAATGCGACGGCAAAGCTTGCGGTTCGCGGTGCTGTCGTGATTGGCGGGTTTTACTCGACGGGGAGACGCGGGAAAAATTCTTGCGGCTCCCTGCCGACGACCGCGCAGAAATTTTTCAACACGTCGACGAAGCCGCGCAGGCGTTCAAAATGCAACGTTCGGGCGCGTGTCCTTTCCTCGACGAAAATTTTTTGTGCAAGTTGCAGCTCAAACACGGCGAAGAATTTTTAACGGCGGTCTGTCAAAGTTTCCCGCGCGTGACGTACAAATTTGCTGACGAAATTTTTTTGCAGGCGATGACGCTGACTTGTCCCGTCGCGGCGATTTTAATTCTCCTGCGCGGCGAACCGATAAAATTTGAAACCGTCACGGAGCTAAGGGCGCGGCAAGTGTTCGACTTCACGGAAAAAATTTCGTTGTCTGCCGAAAAATTTTTGGAACGTCAACGCGCGGCGATAAAAATTTTGCAACGGCGGGAGTTGTCGATAAATCGGCGACTTGCAGAGCTTTGCGAATTCTTTGGCGAAAAAATTTCCGTGCCCGTCGACTTTGACGCGGAAAATCACGCGGCGGCTCTGGCTGAAATTTTCGGCGAAACTTACGACGCGAACTTGACCGTTGACAGAAAAAATCAGCTCGCCGAAACTTTCCTTGCGCACAGGAAAAATATTTTGGCTCAACTGTGCAGAAATTTTTCCGTCGTGCTGGAGAATTATCTTGTCAACGAATTCGTCATGCGCTGCTATCCGAGCGCGTTCGCGGGCGACGAGGCTTTTAATTGCCGCGTGTTCGTGACGACTTATCGGGCGTTGGAGTTCGCGGCGGTCTTGACGGCGATTTCAAAGCGGCGGCTGACCGTCGAAGATTTTTTGGAGTTGCTCTGCGCGCTCAACGATAAACTTGACCACAGTCGCGGCGGCATGGAGGCGATTAAAAATTTTGCCGCGCTACACGACGCCGAAGTTTTTTACTCAATGATGATTGAAGCTTAAAGAGGTGATTGACGCCATAGAAATTAAAATCATTAGAAGCGAATACGTGACTTCGGCGGTGAGCAGAAAGACTTGCCCCGAAGAACTTTTGCCGGAAATTGTTTTCGTCGGTCGCTCTAATGTCGGCAAGTCGTCGCTGATAAATTCTTTGACGAACAGAAAATCTTTGGCACGAACGAGCGGCACGCCCGGCAAAACTCAGACGATTAATTTCTTTAAAGTCACGCTGAACGACCGCCGCGAATTTTATCTGGTTGATTTGCCCGGCTACGGCTACGCGAAAACTTCCAAGACTAATCGCAAGCTTTGGGCGAAATTCATCGACGAATATCTTTCAAGCCGCCGCGATATTAAATTCGTCTGCCAGCTGATTGACATGCGCCACCCTCCGCAAGAGTCCGATTTGAAATCCTTCGCGAACCTCGTCGAAAAAAATTTGCCCGTTCTGATTATCGCTACAAAGTCCGACAAAATCGGCAAGACGCAACGTCAAAAGCAACTCGACGCGATAAAAAATTCTCTGGGCGTCGACGCCGAATCAATCCTGCCCTACTCGTCAGTAAAAAATGAAGGGCGTGCAGATTTGCTTGACGTTATCCTAAACTCTTTGCTGGAAAACTCGTCGGTGACGGATTGACCTGCTGAAATCCTTCGCGAGCCTCGTCGAAAAAAATTTGCCCGTGCTGATTATCGCCACTAAGTCCGACAAAATCGGCAAGACACAACGTCAAAAGCAACTCGACGCGATAAAAAATTCTCTAGGCGTCGACGCCGAATCAATCCTGCCTTATTCGTCAGTAAAAAATGAAGGGCGTTCAGAATTGCTTGACGTTGTGATAGCGTCTTTGATAAAATAGCCGCAGATAACTTGCGTCGTTGAGCGAATGGCGGCGCAGAGGGAGAGTTCGAGATGACGAGGCTTTCAACTTTCGACAAAGCCCTGCTCAATCTTTTGCAGGGCGACATTCCGATTTGCTCTCACCCGTTCGCGGAAATGGCAAGTCGCCTCGGCACGGACGAGGACACGCTTCTTGCTAGGCTTCGTGAGCTGAAGGCGGCAGGATTTTTGCGCAGAATCGGGACGTTCTTTGATTCAAACAGGCTGGGCTACAGGGGGACGCTGGTTGCGCTGAAAGTCAAGCCGTCGGAAATCAGCGCGGTGGCGGAGGCAGTCAATCGCTACCCCGGCGCAACTCACAATTACGAACGGGAGGGCGCGTACAATTTATGGTTCACGTTGCTGACGCCGAGTGCGGAATATGAATCGAACATTTTGGCGGAAATACGCTCGTTGCGTGGCGTGGAGGATATGCTCAAGCTCAAGGCAAACAAGAAGTACAAAATCAACGTGCAGTTCAAACTTCAATGACGCGGAGGGAAGGAGTTGGAACTCTTAAGCGAGCAGGACAAGGCGATAATCAAGGCGTTGCAGGAGGATTTTCCGTTGTGCGGGCAGCCGTATAAAATTTTGGCGGCGCGGGTTGGCATAAGCGAGGAGGAATTCTTGCGGCGGGTCAAGGAGTTGGTAGACGAAAAAAAAATTCGCAAGATGGGCGCGGTGTTGCGTCATCGCGAAGTTGGATTTAATGCAAATGCGTTGTGCGCGTGGCAAGTGCCGCCCGATAAGCTGGACGACATTGCGCAAATTATGAGTGCTCATGCGGCGGTTTCTCACTGTTACGACAGGACGCCCGCGCCGAATTGGAATTATAATCTTTATACAATGATTCATGCGAAGACCCGCGACGAGTGCGAAAAATTTATCGGCGAGCTCTCGAATTTGACGGGCGTCACGAATTTTAAAATCCTTTACACAAAAAAAGAGTGGAAGAAAACCGGCATGAAGTACTTTTGCGAATGAAGGGCAGGAAAAATTTTCCCGCCCAATTTTTTTTCGCTAATGGAGTTCACTTCTTTGATTTCTTTTCCAGCTCTGCGGCACGTGATTTAAATTTTGAAATGTCCTTTTCTTGGTCATCAACAAAGGCAAAGAAGAACGGCATCAACCAATCAGGCGAATTATTATCTTTGACAATCTCGGAATATATAATCTCGTAAATTTCTCGGTTCTTTAGTTTCTTGCGATATTCGCGCAGGTCGTTTAAAATCCAGCCAATTTCCACCTTGAAAGCGTCGTAAGCATAAACGGGATTTTCCTTTAAGACTTGGAGTTGATTTGACAGTTTATGTAGGGTGTTAATCCAAAGCGAAAACGCTCGCGCACGATGAGCTATCTGCTCCGCCGGCGAACGTTTTTTGCGCGTGATTGATTCAAGGTCGTAACATCTGCGGAAGTAAACGGGGGAGGGCAATCTCAAGAAACGTTTCGCAAGGGCGCGTATGTGGATATTCCAAATGCCGTCGCCGCCGTTATAAATTTCTTCGGGGAAGGAAATTCTGTTTTCAATTAAAAAACTTCGCTTGACAAACACAGCCCAAGGAGCGTGGTGGCATTTCTTGTGGAGATATTCGTAAACAACTTTTTTGGGGTCGCTTACAGTCAGAATCGGCTTGTCTTCGCGGCTTTCCGCCAGCAAATCTTTTCCTATGGAATCTCTAAAGACGCGGAGCTCGTTAGGGCGGTCTAAGCGGTAATAGGAGGCAATGTAAGTGACATCTGCATTAAATTCCTCTGCCGCCTTGTAAAGTGTCTCCAAACCCGTCAAGAGGAGGAAATCGTCGGAGTCGGCAAAGAAAACATATTCGCCGCGAGAAAGTCCGAAGCCGATATTGCGCGGAATGTAGCCGCCGCCGCCCGAATTCACTTTGGTAGACGTGTAGCGCAGGCGACCTTTGAATTTCGGCTCGTAACTTTTGACAATCTTCATTGAATTATCGATTGAGCAATCGTCGACAACGATAACCTCGAAATCTTGAAACGTCTGCTTTAGGAGGCTGTCAAGGCATTCGCCGACAAATCTTTCCATATTGTAAAGCGGCACGACCACAGAAATTTTCGGAACGCCCGTAGGCTCCTTTTTAGCCTTGAGCGATTTAATTTCCTTTTGCTGGGAATCAATAAAGCTAAAGAAAAATTTTGTCATCGCGTCAAAGTCGTCAGCGTTTCCGAGTTCGCGCCCGAAAATTTCGTAGAGTTCTTCCGGCTTGAATTTCCCGCGCGCGTCAAGATTGCGCCCGAAGCACCATTCAAAAAAATTCTTCTGCGCAAAATAACAGTAGGCAGGATTATTCCTTAAAATACTTCGCTTGTTGAGCAAATCGGCTAGTGCCCGCGTCGAGTGAACAAAGGCTTCGTTCCACGTGTTAATTTGAATTTCTGGAGTTCTCGTCGTGCGCGATACTGAAGTCTCCGAATCGCTCCGCCATAGATAAAACGCTTGCGGCATTCGCACGAACCTTTTGGCGCAACAGAAAAGTTCAAGCGTCCAAATGTAATCGCCGCCGGAAATTATTTCGTAGAAGGTGATGTTGTTATCCAACAAAAATTGCCGCCGCACAAATTTTGTCCACGGCGTCCAGAAAACACCGGCAGTTATCAAAAGATTTTCAAGAAGTTTATGCGGCTCGTTGACGGTGAGCTTTTGCACTTCGGAAATTTCTTTTTTCTGCCACTTGCGCCCTTCCTTGTCCAGCTTCAATTCCGCGCCCGCCGCCGCCGTGTAAAGGTAGCGTGCGCCGGTGTAAACGACATCAGCCGCGAATCTTTTTGCCGAAGCGTACAGTTCTTCAAGCGCGTTATCTGTCAGCATGTCGTCGGCGTCCACGAAGAAAACATATTCGCCCTTTGCGTAGCGGAAGCCTCTGTTGCGTGCCGTGTAGCCAAAGTTGCCCGAATTCTTTTTTCGCTTTATAAGAACGTTTTCACGACCGAACTTCTCCAAAATATTTTCGGCAATGGCAACAGAATTATCCGTTGAACAATCGTCGACCACGATTATTTCAAAATCTTGGAACGTCTGCTTTAAAAGACTATCCAAACATTCTCCGATATATTTTTCAGCATTGTACATCGGAATTATTACTGAAACCGCCGGGGTTACCATTGAATCACTCCTCGTCTTCGGTTAGTTTATGTTGACCGAGCATTGTCGTCAAAGTTTCGCGCGTAAATTTGTATTCGGCGGAAGAAAAATCCTGTCCCGCGTCGTAGCGATTTGACTGCGCATTTATTATCCCGCAAAATGTATCATAGAACATGTCATTTGTAAAATATTTTTCCCGATTATTTTCAAGCGTCGCCACTTTGTCGGGGAAAATTTTTTCGTACTCGGCAGAAAAGTACATGAACATCGGCACGCGCAACATCTCAAAGCGGAAGACGTCGGGGTTGTGGGAAATTTCCAAGTCCTCGCCGTGGTCGGAGAAATAAATCATCGCCTGCAAGTTCAAATTCTGCGCGGCGTAGTCAAAAATTTTCGACAGGACAAAATCGGTGTAGAGAATCGAATTGGCGTAGCTGGGCGCGGCTAACATCATGCCGGTGCCGTCACGTGTCACCCACTTTTTAAATCTGCGTGGGTAGCGGCTGTTGTAATAAATGTGGCTACCCATGAGGTGGAAGACGATAAAATTTTTGTCGTCGGGATTGACGCGCTCAAAAAATTTCAAAAGCACTTCGTCCTCCAGCTCGCTGAAATCAAAAGCGTCGTCCGTCCAATCGGAAACGTCCGCAGTTTTGGCTACCAAAGTTATCGCGCTGTCGAATTCGCCGTACCGCCCTTGATTGCTGAACCAATAAGTTTTGTAGCCGGCTTTGCGTGCGGCGTCGACGATTGACACGCTCTCGAAAAATTCTTTGTCGTTGTATTGGCTCTGCTCGGTGAGGGCGCGTTGCAAAACGGGCACAGTCTGCGTCCACGAAGCGTAAACATTTTTAAAGATGATAAATTTCCCATCGGCGGGCGTCAAGTTCGGAGTGTTGTCGGGCGTCGCTTTGTAGTCGGGATTAATTTTGGCGTCGTCGGGGAGCGCGGGCGTCGGTGGAATTTTTTCAAGCTTTGAACTTAACCAAGGCGTGTCGTCGAACGGGAAGGCGGGATTGTAAGCGTGCATGTAGTCGCGGCTGGCACTTTCGCCGATGACAAAAATTATCGTGCCGCTCAAATTATTTTCCGTCGAAAGTTTCAAGTCGGCGAGGCGAGCGGCGCGGTTCTCGGAGTAAAGTTGAGTTTGCGCGGCGTAATCGGTCACGGTTTTATACAAGCCCGCCATGGAAGTTTGCGGCAGATAGAAAATCAGCGCGGCGAAACTTCCGAGGAGTGCAACTGCGGCGGCGGCAGTCCGTTCCGTGTCGAGTGTCAATCGCTGTAGAAATTTTTTGTGCGCCGTGAACGTCAGCCGCAAGAAAAATCCAATCAGCAACAAAATCAGCGCGGCAGTCGGCAAGCCAATCATCGCGCGGATAAATTCGCCCGCCTCGTGCCAATTCGTTAAATAAATCGCCATGAGCGACGCCGGCGACAGACAATGCCACGTCATGCAATAATAAATCAGCTCGGTCAGCGGTATCAGCCAGAAAAATAAATTCAGCACGCAGAAAAACAATGCGCAATGCGTAATGCGTAATGCGCAATGGAAGATTACTATTGCGCTCGTGAGGAAAATAAAAATCGCCGTGCCCACCGCGAAGTCGTAATAAATTAGCGACATGAACCATTGCCGCTGATAAGTCCACGTGTAAAGTAGCGGGAACATCACCAGCCACGCCACGCCCGTTAAAAGATTGGGCAGGTGCGCCCGCGAGAAAATTTTTTCGCCCGAAGAAAATTGAATCAGCCACAAAAGCGCAATCGTCACGGGCAAGGGCGGCAAAAAATATTGCGGCGCGGCAGGCTGTCCTATGTCGATGTAAAAAACTTCGCCGAGATAATAATACAGAGCCGCGTGCGCCAGAAAAATTTTTTTATCCGACATTTTATAAAGTTATCCCTTTAAGGAGCCACGTTTGCGCTTGAGTGATTTTAACGTCGATAAGGTCGCCGGCGCGTTCGGAGCCGTGAGCAAACAGCACCAACTTATTGGAGCGCGTCCGCCCCGTGAAAATTTTATCGTCGGTCTTGCTTGCGCCCTCAACCAAAATTTCGACGGTCGAATCAAGCATCGCACGATTTTTTTCCAAGCTGATTGCGTTCTGAACTTTCATCAGCGCGTCAAGGCGGCGGTGTTTAGTTTCCTCGTCAATCTGATTGTCAAAAGTTGCGGCGGGCGTGCCGGTGCGTTTGGAGTAAATAAACGTGAACGCCGCGTCGAATTGAACCGCCCGCAAAAAGTCCAAAGTCTCCGCGAAATCTTCTTCCGTTTCGCCGGGGAAGCCGACAATTAAATCTGTCGTCAAGCTGACGGCGGGAATTGCCGCGCGAATTTTCTCGACCAGCCGCAAATATTTTTCGACAGTATAAACGCGATTCATGCGCTGTAAAATTTTATCGGAGCCGTATTGCACGGGCAGATGAATATGCTCGCAAATATTTTTGCCGCCCGCAATCGCCGCAATTAATTCGTCTGATAAATCTTTCGGGTGACTTGTCATGAATCTAAGCCGCTCCACGCCCGCAATTTTATCCACGCCGCGCAGAAGTTCGGCAAAAGTCATGCCGCCCGAATAAGAATTCACGTTTTGACCCAGCAAAGTTATCTCCTTGAAACCTTCGGTGACGGCTTGCTTGACTTCGGCGAAAATTTCTTCGGGCTTGCGGGAGCGTTCACGACCGCGCACATAGGGAACAATGCAGTAGGTGCAAAAATTGTTGCAACCGTACATTATCGGCACGAACGTAGAAACTTGCCCGCTGCGGCAACGTGACGTTGCATCCAATGAGTTTGTTTGACCGTCAACATTAGAAATATCCACGAAATGTTTACGTTCGCGCTCCAAACTTTGGACGACGCGAGCGACTTCACAGCTTTGCCCCGTGCCCAAGACGAAATCGACATGCGGCGCACGTTTGATTAAATTTGCTCCTTCCTTCTGCGCCATGCAACCCGCCACGCCCAGAATCAACGAGGGCTTCTCCCGCTTGAGCGTTTTGAATCTGCCGATTTGCCCGAAAACTTTATCCTCGGCGGTGCCGCGCACACAGCACGTATTGATTAGAATCAAATCCGCCGCCGATAAATCTTCCGTCAAAGAATATCCGATTTGTTTAAGGAGCCCTGCCATGCGCTCGGAGTCAGCGACATTCATCTGGCACCCGTAAGTTAGAAGTTTTAATTTCTTGTCCATGCCGCGCATTTTATCACATTGTTACCGCGCCGCAAATATTTTTTTACTTTAAAAAGGACTTGATATATAATGGGCGGCAAAAGGAGTGACGGGAATGATTTTGATATTAGATTTTGGCGGGCAGTACAATCAGCTGATAGCGCGTCGGGTGCGCGAGCAGAATGTCTATTGCGAAGTGCACACGGCGTTGAGCATGGAAAAAATCCGCGCCTTCAAGCCGGAGGGAATAATTTTAACCGGCGGACCGTGTAGCGTCTACGAGGAGGGGAGCCTTCTGCCGCCGCAGGAGATATTTAATTTGGGCGTGCCGATACTTGGGATTTGCTACGGTGCACAGGCTCTGGCGCAAGTTTTAGGCGGCAAAGTTTGTAGCGGTCAAAGCGAATACGGCAAGACTGAACTTGAACTTTTGAGCGCGTCGAAACTTTTTGCCGGCGTAGAAAAAAAATCCGTCGTTTGGATGAGCCACACCGACAGAATTTTTACTGCGCCGAATAATTTTTCCGTGATTGGCGCGACGACTTCTTGCCCGATAGCGGCGATGGAAGACAGCGCGAGAAATTTTTATGCCGTGCAATTCCACCCCGAAGTTGTGCACACGGAGGCGGGCGCGAAAATTTTTTCAAACTTCGTGGACATCTGCGGTTGCAAACGCGATTGGAAAATGAGTTCGTTCGTAGCGGAGACGATTAGCCAGCTTAAAAATAAAATCGGCGACGGCAAAGTTTTATGTGCGTTAAGTGGCGGCGTCGATTCATCTGTGGCGGCGGTTCTTTTGAGTAAGGCGGTCGGTCAAAATTTAACGTGCGTCTTCGTCGACCATGGACTTTTGCGCAAGAACGAGGCGGCTCAAGTCGAAGCGGTCTTTAAGAATTTCGATTTGAATTTTATCCAAGTCGACGCGGGCGAACGGTTTCTTGCTAAACTGCGCGGCGTGATTGAGCCCGAACGCAAACGCAAAATCATCGGCGAGGAATTTATCCGCGTGTTCGAGGAAGTCAGTAAAAAAATCGGCGCGGTTGATTATCTGGTTCAAGGCACGATTTATCCCGACGTGATAGAGAGCGGGCTGGGCAAATCGGCGGTGATAAAATCTCATCACAATGTGGGCGGACTGCCTGATTTCGTAGACTTCAAGGAGATAGTGGAGCCGTTGCGCCTTTTATTCAAGGACGAAGTGCGCCAAGTCGGTCGCGAATTGGGCTTGCCCGAAAATATCGTAAGTCGTCAGCCCTTCCCCGGACCGGGGCTTGGAATTAGGATAATCGGCGAGGTGACGGCTCAAAAAGTTAAAATCGTGCAGGAAGCGGACGCCATTTACCGCGAAGAAATTTCCAAGGCGGGCGTAAAAGATTTGGCGCAATATTTCGCGGCGTTGACGAATATGCGCTCGGTTGGCGTCATGGGCGACGGGCGCACTTATGATTATGCGGTGGCGTTGCGAGCGGTGCTTACCAGCGACTTCATGACGGCTAAGGCGGCGCAAATACCGTGGGACGTTTTGAACGCGGCGGCGAATCGCATAGTCAACGAGGTCAAGGGCGTCAATCGCGTACTTTACGACTGCACGAGCAAGCCGCCCGCCACTATCGAGTTCGAGTGAGGGGAATTTTTTATGAACAGTCCGAGAATCGGGCATATAAATTTTCTCAACGTCCTGCCGCTTAGCTACGGCTATCAGCACGCCGCGCAGGATTTAAATATCGTCTACGGCGTCCCAACTTTCCTGAACGCCAAACTTAGAGACGGGCAAATTGATTTGAGCAATATCTCTTCCATTGAATACGCCCGCCAAAGCGACGAGCTTTTAATCTTGCCGAAAATTTGCGTGCGTGCGGAGGGCAAAGTGACGAGCATAATCCTTGTTTCGCGCAAGCCGATTGAACAAATTCGCGACGACAAAGTTATCCTAACGTCGAAATCGGCGACGGCGCAACGTCTGCTGAAAATTATCCTGCATGAAAGTTACGACGCCGCGCCGCATTACGAAACGCGAGCCGTTAAAATTGAAAATCCCGTTGATGAGGACGCGACCGCCGCGCTGTTTATCGGCGACGACGCGCTTTATATCCACCTGCACCGCCCGCCGAATTTTTACATTTACGATTTAGGGGAACAGTGGCACAAGCTGACGGGGCGGCAAATGGTTTACGCGCTGTGGGCATTCAGAAGAAATTTCGCCGTTGCCGCGACGTATAAAAAAATTCTGCGCGCCTTCCAATTCGGGCTGGAGCACAAAGCCGACGCGATTAAATCTGTCCTATCGACGAAGCCTTTCACGTTCGCCGAGCTGGACGAATATTTGGGCACCGTTATCAAGTGGGATTTGACATCAGAGGCTCTCGACGCGCTGAAACTTTACTATCACAAAGCCGCCGCGTTGAAACTGATTGACCACGAGCCCGCCCTAGCGTTCGCCGAAGTTCAATAAAAAAATGCCCGCCGATGTTACTTTTAAAAAGTAACCAAACAGCGTGCGCGATTCGCTACTCGAAATTTTCAGCAAGTCGCCGCGTTTCAATAAAAAAAATGCCCGCCGATTCGACGGGGTTTTTTCTTGCAAAAATTCTTCGTCCGTTATAAAATGCGTTCGTTGTTTGAGCCATGGACGGCGAATTGAAAATTTCTAGTGCTTGCGCCAAAAACGGCGGGCGGTTACAGCCGCCTAAGCTCTGACACAGCTAAGCGGCACAATACGCAGTACCTTTCCTAGAAATTTTTATTGAGGGTGAAAACCGCTTTGTCAAGCACAACCTCGCAGGACGCGGGGTTTTTCTTTTTGCGGAAATTATAACTGCCGCGCAAGAAAAAAGCAAGTTAATTGGTAAAGAACATGTGCGAGACGGGCGCGGCGATTAGTAAGCTGATAATAGTGCGCTCAAGGAAGAGGATAAAAAGTTCGGGGAGGTTGACGGGGATTTTCGAGCCGAGGATAAGCCCGCCGACTTCTGACAGATAAATTAATTGCGTGACGGAGATGACCGCGACGATAAATTTAGCCATGGGGCTGGTGATTGTGCCCGCCGCCAGAACTGACGGCGTAAACATATCCGTGAAGCCGACAATCATCGTTTTGGAAACTTCAGCGGCTTGCGGCACGTCCAAAAGTTGGAGTAGCGGCAAGAAGGGCAAGCCCAGCGTGTCAAAAATCGTCGTGTGATTCGCCAAGATCAAAGCCAACGTTCCAATGCACATGACCACCGGCAACACGCCAAACCACATGCCCGCCGCGTTTTTGAAGGCACCTTCCATGAACTGTTCAAAGCCGCGATGTTCAGCCACACGTTCTTTAGCCAGCGCGATACCGTATTGGAAAGACGACGTGTAGCCTTCGGGCAAAGATTCGCCCATTGCCTTGCCCTCGACTAAATACTCGTCCTTCTTCAAGCTAAGCGGTGGGATACGCGGCAGGATTAACGCGCAGACAATGCCGATTGCGCAGATTAAAAGATAGTACAGCCCGAAATATTCCATAAGGTCGACTTGCGCCAAAACGACGATAGAAAAGGTAATCGACACGGCGGAAAAAGTCGTGGAGATAATCGCCGCCTCGCGCTTTGAATAGTAGCCGCCCTCGTATTGGTTAGCGGTGAGCATGACGCCCAAAGTGCCATCGCCAATCCAGCTGGTTATGCAGTCGACGGCGGCGCGTCCGGGTATGGTAAAGAGCGGGCGCATAACTTTAGTCAGTAGTGCGCCGATAAATTCAAGTAGCCCGAAATCTAACAAAAGCGGCAATAAAAGTCCCGCCAGCAAAAAAATTACGACGAGGACGCTAAGCAAATCGTTTAGCACGAAGCCGCCGTTATCTGCTGAAGTTATCAAGCTGATGACGCCTGCACCGCCCTCGCCCGATTGAATTCCTAAGTAAGTCAGCCAAATAAAAATCGCGCCGAGAATCCTAATCACGACCCAAATTGCCGTCGTGGAAAAAGTGTTGGCGACAATCGGATACGTCGCGATGAAATTAGGCTTGCCGAGAAAAATTATCCCTAGAATCGCTGACAACGTCACGATACCGACGCAAAGTGCCGGCAAAAATTCGCCAATCGCGCCCGAAATCATGTCCGCAATTATTTTCACGACGATTGTCCAGCTCCCGTCGTATTGCACGGGAATCATAAACAAAATTATCCCGATGATTGACGGCACCAAAAAGCCCGCCAGTGAACCTTGTTGTTTGTTTTCCATTTCAATCTCCTTCACAAAAAATATTAGAGAGAAACTCCCGAAATTTATAATTCAATAACCTTGATTTAATCAGTCTTTTCAAAGAAACTGTCTGCCGATTGTCTGCAATGCAAATTTGTCTGCAGATTTTGAGCGAAAATTTCTGCTGTCTCAACCTGTAATTTCAAAGTGTTGTGTGTGTAAAGATTTTGAGTAATTGATGCGTTCGTATGCCCTAGTCGCCCTGCCACCCCTTTTGCTTTTGCGCCACTTTCTATTAATTGCGTGGCGTGTGTATGACGGAATGAATGTGCGTTCAAACCTTCGGCTGTCAAGCGCGTGATGAGTGTAGTTTTCAAAAGCAATTTACCGTTTGGTTGTGAGCAGATAAATTGTATTCTTTGACCAGCATAAGGCAATGCTTTCGATTGCCGAGTTATCTGCCCGTCATCTTCCAAATAAGTATAAACATAAGTGCCACCGTGCTCTTGCTCGTTTGTAATTTGCTGTTCTTTCCAGCGTCGCAACTCTCCAAGTAAATAACTGTCAATAACAATGTATCGTTTGCTCGATTCAGTTTTGAGTGCCGTTAAAAAATATCCGCGCTTATGAAGATAAACCAGTTGCCGATTCACGTGAAGTTTTTTCTCCGCAAAATTAACGTCTGCCCACGTTAAGCCGAGCACTTCACCAAGCCTCATGCCTGTATGATACAGTAACAACAACGGAATATAGAACGGCGTGCCGAACGGGAATTTTTCAAGTAGCGTGTTAAATTGTTCGGGCGAAATGATGTGTCGTTTGATTATTTTTCGCGGCGCGTTCTTTGGTGATTTTATATAGCTTGCGGGATTAGAATTAATCAGCTGTGCGGGATAAACCGCATAGTCGAGAGCTTGCCGCAGTAAGGCGTGACAGCCGTCAATGTATCGGAACGAAAGTCCTGCCGCTTGTAAATCGCGCAACCATTTATCGAGTATCGCGGGCGTCAAGTCTTGTACTTTGATGTCGCCGATTCGTGGGAAAATTTGT
>JAFPVP010000110.1 GCA_017412925.1 Selenomonadaceae bacterium | reverse complement strand
TTTAAGTCGACCGTTTTTTTTCGTTTTAATGTCCTGCAAGTTCTTTCTGGCGACACTCACTTGAGCTGTCCCTCTTGAAGGCTCTATATCAATCAATGCGTTGTTTGCTTTGTAACTCTTTGACGTTTATTATATCGCCATTTTAGGACAGCTACTTTAATAAATCGCGAATTAAAGTTCAATTAGAATTTACAGTATCAATCTCCTCTACGCAAAAACAGCCGACCGTTTAAGTCGACCGTTTTTTTTCGTTTTAATGTCCTGCAAGTTCTTTCTGGCGACACTCGCTTGAGCTGTCCCTCTTGAAGGCTCTATATCAATCAATGCGTTGTTTGCTTTGGTAATTTGATTTGTAACTCTTTGACGTTTATTATATCGCTATTTTAGGACGGCTACTTTAGGCGAAAATAAATTGCGGGTTAAAGTTCAATTAAATTTTAAGCGGCGACCAATTCGGATACAAAGACCGTCATAAAAGAAAACAACCGCCTTACGCGGAAATATTCAAGTTTTGGTGGAGACGAGGGGGATCGAACCCCTGACCTCTTGAATGCCATTCAAGCGCTCTCCCAGCTGAGCTACGCCCCCACAGCGCGGCTATATTAAAACATTTTTTATCGCTTGTCAAGAAAATATTTTTAAAGCTTAATCTTAACCGTAGTCTTAGTGTTGGGGCGACAATCAAAATCGCGCTCGACGGGCATAGAAATTTTTATGATAAATTTATCGTTGGGCTTTTTTTGCTCAGCGAATTTATCGGGGATTTGCGGCGGCTGCGGAGTTTCAGTTTTATTTTTCCTTTGTTTAACGGAATCGATTATTTGTTTAATTTTGAGATTAGTTTCGGAGCTGTTCGGCTCGACGTTTTCAACGGCGGCTTGGACAGCTTGAGGTTGCTCCGCGTCAGGTTGAGCGGGAGTTTCAGCGGGCGGCGGAGTTTCACCGATTAAAGGCGCGGCTTGATTTTCTGACGTGGGAATTTCGGGGAGTTCGATGGGCTCTTGCGGCTCTTCGGGCGTTTCGTTGACGTTCGGCTTAATCTTTTCGATGACGGTGCCGAAAATTTCTTTCCCGTCAATCGTGTAGCTGACGAGCTTGCCGAGCGGAATTTTATCGAAAATTTCTTCCGTGACTTCCGCCTCAATCCAAAGTTCGCGACTGTCGCCAATTCTCGAAACGCTATCGCCCGCCACGATTTCATCATCGACTTCGACGCCGTAATAAATCGTTCCGCTGACCGGCGCAATGACATCTGTCTCGCGCGCCTCCTGCTTTGCCGCGTTCAAGGAAAGTTCCGCCTGCTTGATTGCTTGGTCGGCTCCCGCTAAAACTTCGGGCGGCGTCTCTCTGAATTCGTCAACGTACTCCGTGTAGTATTCGATAATCGGCGCGGACGATTCGTAGGAATAAGACGACGAGTTTGCCAAAGCACTTTCGTAAGCGCGGCGGGCGGCGTCTCTTTGCACTGCGCTGACTGCTCCCATCTCGAAAAGTTCCGCCATGCGATTTGCCCGCTCCTCCAGCTTTGCCAAATTGCCTGAAGAACCCGAACTTGAAACCGACGGCGCGGGCGGGTAAGTCACTCGTTCGCGCTGAACGGGGACTTTGACCCACTGCCCCTGCGCCAGCGTCGCGTAGTTGTCGCGAGCCAGCTGCACCGTATTTTCCAGCTGCTGAATTTCTTCGGCGGTTATGGCTACTTCCAAACGCGCAATCACGTCGCCCGCTTTGACTTCCGCGCCGTCTTCAAATAGCCGCTCCTTGACTTTGCCATTTGCCAGCACGCGCACGGAAACCATCGTCCCTACAACTTTTGCGTCGTCCAAGGTGAGCGTCTCGTCTTTGTGCCAATATTTATACTCGGCATAACCGATAATCACCGCCGCCGTCAGCACGCCGATCAGGCTGAAGCTGATAATTTTTTTGACCTTGTCCGTAATATCCATACTCTGCATTTCATTTGCTCCAAAAAAAATTTTTCCGCCATTTTACAACGGGCGCAAAAAAATTTCCACAGTAAATAACGTTGAAAAAATTTTTCAAGAGGTGTTGATAATTGTTTTCATACGTGATAAACTGCGCACAATCGAAAAAGATTTTCAAGGAGGAGATGGATTTGACACTTAGCGACACAACGACCGGAATGGTTGTGCGGATAGATTCTATCGGCGAATCGGAACTCAAGCAGCGGCTCATGACCATGGGTTTAATCCCTGGTACGCGCGTTGAAATTTTGAACTCGGCACCAATGGGCGACCCTATAGCATTGCGGCTCCGTTCCTACAACTTGGCAATGCGAAAAGCCGACGCCGCGCAGATTGAAGTTTCGCAAATTCAGTGAGGTGATAAAATGTCAGCATTATCCGTTGCCTTGACGGGCAATCCCAATACAGGCAAATCTACAATCTTTAACGAGTTGACCGGCGCACGCCAGAAAATCGGCAACTGGCCGGGCGTCACCGTCGACAAAAAAGTCGGCACAATCGAACACAACGGCAGAAAAATTTCCGTCATTGATTTGCCCGGCACCTATTCGATTAACGCCCGCTCGCAGGAAGAGCAGGTCGTCAGCGATTATTTCAAAGAGAACAAGCCCGATATCGTCGTCAACATTATCGACGCGGCGAACATTGCGCGAAATCTTTTCCTTACCGTTCAGCTTATGGAAAACGGAATCCCGCTGATTTTAAATTTGAACATGATGGACGAGGCCGAACGTCACGGAATTAAAATCGACATGAAAAAGTTGGAAGACGCCTTCGGAATGCCCGTGACAAACACCGTCGGCAGGAGCAACAAGAGCGTCCGCAAACTTCTTGACGTGTTCACCAACGCTGTCATGACCAACTACACGCCCAGCAAAATTATTCGCGACCATATCGACAGAGTTCACAAAATCGAACAGAGCGGCTTGGGCGCGGCGAAGATTGAGGAAGAAATTATTTCCGCGCGCTACGATTTGATTGATAAGATTATGGCGAGCGCGGTGACTGTCAACGCGACCGGCAAAACTTTGACGGATAAACTCGACCGCTATCTTGCCAACGGAGTCACGTCGCTGGTCTTGATGCTCGCTGTATTTTATTTAATGTTCCAAATCTCGTTTAACTGGATTGGTCAGCCGCTGGCAGATTTAGTCGGAGAATTTTTCGACGAAACTTTGGTACCGTGGGCGGCGGAGGCAATGGAATCAGCGGGCGTTGCCGATTGGATGCAGTCGCTCGTTTCGGACGGAATTATCGCGGGCGTCGGCGCGGTTATAAATTTTGTCCCGCTGATTTTTACGCTGTTTATCATTTTGAGTTTCCTCGACGGCACGGGTTACATGGCGCGCGTTGCGTTCATAATGGATCCGATTATGCGCCGCGCAGGTCTTTCCGGCAAATCGATTATGCCGCTGGTTATGGGATTCGGTTGCGCAGTCCCCGCGATTATGGCGAACCGCGCACTCGACACGCACAAAGACAGAATGATTTCAATCTTCGTGACGCCGTTCATAACCTGCAACGCGAAAGTTCCGATTATCGCGCTGTTCGCGGCAATGTTCTTCCCCGACAACGTCGCCAACGTCGTCTTCGCAATGTATTTCCTCGGAATAATCACGGCGATTATAATGGCGAAAGTTTTAAGCACGACCATGTTCAAAGAGCAACAATCAACTTTCCTGCTGGAGTTGCCGCCGTATCGTCTGCCCGATATAAAAACCGTTCTGCTGGAGGCTTGGGACAAGGGCAAGGGCTACTTGATTAAAGCCGGCACGATTATCTTTGCGATGAGCGTCGTGATTTGGTTCCTCAGCAGTTTCAATTCCGACGGAATGACCGAGGACATGGATCAAAGTTATCTGGCGAGCATCGGCTCGACGACTTCAGTAATTTTTGCGCCGCAAGGTTTCGACACGTGGGAAGCGGGCGCGGCTACCGTCACCGGTATTTTGGCTAAAGAGGCGGTCGTCTCGACGATGGGAATTCTCTACGGCGCGGACGAAGATTCTGTTGACACGGACGATGCGGAAGGCACCGCAGAAGTTTTAAATGCAACTTCCATGGGCGGCGCGTTTACTCCGCTGTCAGCGTTGGCGTTCATGGTGTTCAGCTTGCTGTATTCGCCGTGCATGACCGCGCTTGGCACCGTCAAAAAAGAGGCGCAAGGTTTCAAGTGGATGGCGTTCGTATTTTTCTACACGACGGCAGTTGCGTGGGTCGCGTCGCTGGTCGTCTATCAAGGCGGAAAACTTTTGGGGTTTGAATGATGATTGCGACGGCTATTCTCGGAATTTTAATCGCGGCGGCGTTCGGCTTCGGCGTGAGAAAAGCTTACAGAAGTTTTTTCAAGAGCGAGGCTGCGTGCTGTTCGGAGGAATGCGGCAGTTGTAGCGGCAGTTGCAATAAACAAAAACTTTTGGACGACAGCTACCGCGTCCGCGCCGAGAAGATTGAAAAATTTCCGATTCACCGCGAAATTGACGTTGGCGGCATGACGTGCGAGAAATGCATTTACAAAGTTGTGCGCGCACTGGAAAAAGTTGACGGCGTGACGATTGCGGCGGCGAGTTTGGAGAAACAATCTGCGCTGGTCGGCTTGAAAGAAAATATTCCCGACGATGTGCTCCGCGAGGCGATTAATCGGGCGGGCTACACGGCGGGCGCAATCATGGCATAAAAAAAAGCGGCGGGTTCAATCGAACTCGTCGCTAAAATTTTATTCCGCGTCGTAAATTTCTTTAAGCAAAGTTTCCTTGCGCAAGTTCAAACAGTTGCAAGATTTTTCTGCGGGAGTATTTTTAATCGCGTCAAGCAAAATATTTCCGATAAGTTGCGCGTCGTCGAAGAAAATATTTTTCATGACTTCGTGCGACCAAACTTTGAGCCCCTCGCCGTAATTGACGACGAATGACAGATTTGCATAGCACGCGCCGATTTCCCGCGCAAGATAAACTTCGGGAGCCAAACTCTGACCGACAATGTCCGCGTGCCCTTTGAGCATGGAAATTTCCGCTGGGCTTTCAAAGTGGCGACCGTCCGTCACGGCGTAAATTCCGCGCTCGAAAATTCTGCCCGTGAAAAATTTCTTCGCCGCCGTCAAAAGTTTTCCGCGCAATTCGGGACAAAGGGCGTCGCGCATAATCAGCAAATATTTCCCGTCAAGCTGAACGTCTTTGCGCACAGACAGGTCGAGATAATCGTCGGGAATCATCAAATCGCGCGGATTTAGCAGGTGATTGACTGTGCCGACGCCGCCCTCCGATAAAATTCTTTTGACTCCAGCCGCCCTGAACGTCCAGAAAATTTGCCGCGAAGAATCAGCGCGGGTGACGCCGCTGCGCCAGCCATGCATTTTACAAGTAAGAAAATTTTTCCCGCTGACGGCGCACAGCCTGAACGCGGGACTTTTTCCGTAGGGCGTCTCGAAAAATAAATTCTCCGCTAAAATCTCCGCGCCCGCAAAATTTTTCGGGAAGTCGCTGCTCAAAGTTCCAGACCCGCCGATTATCGCGAAGTCAACGCTTGGAATATCCATTTGCCTTTCTCCCTCAGATTGACGACGCGCTGACGAAATTTGAGGCCGCCAAGGACGGCGGCCTCGCCCGCGCAAAAAGCTGGAAGCTTTTTCAGCGGGCAACGAACGATTGCGGGTTGCGAATCAGTTTGAATTGTGAATAACTGAACGCCCCCGCGAGGTGCCTTTTTCTTTTGTAACTTTTCTTTTGGGCAAGCAAAAGAAAAGTCTAACCTCGCGAAGTCAACGTTTGGAATTTTCATTTGCCCAAAACCATCTGGTCGAGCCGCTTGCCGCCTGGCACCATCGGGATAACGTTTTCTTCTTCGGGGACGTAGACATCAATAACCGCCGCGCCCTTCGAGAACAGAATTTCGACCAAATCGTCTTCCAATTCTTCCGCCTTAGTCAGCCGATAGCCGCGCAAGCCCATGGCGTTGGCAATCTTGACGAAGTCGCGCTTGCATTTGAGTTCGGAGGCGGAATAGTGATGATTGTAAAAAAGTCTTTGCCACTGTCCGACCATGCCGAGGATAAAATTGTGGACGATGACAATTTTAACGTCAATGTTGTTGTCGGCGAGCGTGGCAAGTTCCTGAACGTTCATCATGATTGAGCCGTCGCCGGTGAAGAGCACGACGTTTTTATCGGGGCAAGCCAACTTCGCGCCCATAGCCGCAGGGAGTCCGTAGCCCATGGTGCCCAGTCCTCCCGAAGTCAAAAATTGTCGCGGCTTGCGTGCTTTAAAAAATTGCGCCGCCCACATTTGGTGCTGACCGACGTCGGTGACAGCGATTGTGTTGTCGTCGCACACGCTGCTAATTTTGCTGATAAGCGCGCCAGGCTTAATCTCGTCGCCTTCCTCCTCCCAAGTGAACGGGTGCTCCAAACCTTTGTCGACGGCTTGAACTTTCCACGCGGAAAATTTTTCGGCAAAGTTGGTGAGCGATTCGTCAAGTTTTTCTCTGAACATCGGGAGCGATTGCCGCAAGTCGCCCAAAACTTTTAAATCGGCTTGAACATTTTTATTGACTTCGGCGGGGTCAAGTTCAAAGTGGACAATCTTAGCGTTCGGAGCGAAATCTTTAACGCGCCCCGTCACTCTGTCGCTGAAACGCATGCCGATACACAACAGCAAGTCGCAAGTTTGAATCGCCATGTTCGCGCCGTAAGAACCGTGCATGCCCGCGAAGCCCAAAAATCCGTTGGTGTCCGCGTCGATACAGCCAAGCCCCATTAAAGTTGAAGTCGACGGACAACCCAGCCGCGCCAAAATTTTTCTCAAGTCCTCGCTCGTCTCCGAATTAGTCACGCCGCCGCCACAGAAAATCAGCGGGCGTTCGCAAGTTTCAATCGCTTTAACGACTTCATCGACGGCAGCCACGTCCACGGGATTTTTTCCGCTGTAGCCGCGCAGATTAATTTCTTTGGGATATTCAAACTCAAATTCGGTGTTGAAAACGTCGGCGGCAATGTCAATCGACACTGGCCCTGGTCTGCCCGTCCGCGCAATGAAGAACGCCTCCTTGACCACGCGCGGCAAATCGTGCACGTCCTTAACAAGATAATTGTGCTTGGTTATCGGCGTGGTGATTCCGTAGACGTCGACCTCTTGAAACGAATCTTTGCCGATAGCGGGATTGGCGACTTGCCCCGTGATACACACCAGCGGGATTGAATCCATGTTGGCAGTTGCAATGCCCGTGATTAAATTCGCCGCGCCGGGACCTGAAGTGGCAATGACGACGCCAACTTTGCCGCTCGCCCGCGCATAGCCGTCCGCCGCGTGAACTGCGCCTTGCTCGTGTCCCGTCAAAATGTTGGGGAAATTCATTTTGTAAATTTCGTCGTAAAGTTTCAGCACGACGCCGCCGGGGTAGCCGAATACTAATTCAACGCCCTCATTCTTCAAACATTCTAGAAGAGCTTTTGCTCCGTTCATCTTCAAAATTTTTTCCCTCCCAAATTTTTTCTGCCGCGATTATACAACGAATTATTGCCTTTTGCCAAAAAAAATTTTTTGCATTTTAAAATACAGCTGATATAATCAACGCCATAATGACTTATTGGGAGGAATTTTATATGCTCACGATTGAAAAGCTCCAAGAATACGGAGTAAACACCAAAGAAGGACTCGCACGTTGCATGAATATGGAAAAATTTTATTTTAAGATGTTGGGCATGGGTCTGAAAAATGATTCGTTCGACAAGCTGGAAGAGTTATTGGCGGCGGGGAACATGGAAGAAGCTTTCGAGCAGGCGCACGCGCTCAAGGGCGTCGTCGGCAACCTCGCCATCACTCCTATTTTCGGACCGCTCAGCGACATTACCGAATCTCTGCGCGCCAAAAAAGATTTGGATTACGTTGCACTCTACAAACCGATAAAGGAACTGCGCGATAAACTTGTTGCTGAACTCTAAGGATTGATTTTGATGCTGAACTTCAAGACGAGCTTTTACGAAAAAATTTTCGCTTCGCTGGACAGTAACGCTGTTCTAATGCGCCTGCCTGCCGACGGACAATATTTCCCCGTGTGGTGTTCGCAAGAATACGCCGAGATGATGGAAGGCTCCGTCGAAGATTTCATCGAGCGCGAACAATACGAGCCCGGCAAAAATGTTCACCCCGACGACCGCCCCGAAGTCGAATATCTTTTCAAACACCAGACAACACGTTCGGGCAAAAACAGCTTGACGATTCGCCAGCGCACGCTCAAGGGGAATTGGCGTTGGGTTAATGTGCACTATGCTTTCGTCGAGGAGGACGGGCTGCAATACGTCTACTGCTCTTGCTCCGACTTCACAAAGATTAAGCGCGACGAGGAACGTGCCAGGTTGCTCTATGAGGGCGTGCGCAAGGAACTTGAAAATATTTCCAACGATACGCTCGTCTCGATTCGCCTCAACCTCACCAAAGATATTGTGGAGGATTGTCGCGGGCGCGAACTCTACGACATTGACCTGCGCGGCATGAAAATTTCCGAACGCTTTAATCAACGCGCAAATTATCTTCCGCTGGAGCGCGACCGCAAAAGATTTCTCGCCGAATTTAATACCGAACAGCTCTTGAAAAATTTCGCGGAGGGAAAAAATAATCAATCCGCCGTGTTCTTCAGCCGCCGACCCGGTGGGCGCGAATGTTTTGTTAGCTACAACGTGACCTTGCGCCGCGACCCCGATACCGAAGATATTATCGCCTTCGCCACCGAGAAAGATTACAACGCCGAAATTGTCAGCAACACCGTCATGAGCAAAGCTCTCGCCGACCAATTCGATTTGATTGCTTATATCGTCGGCGGCAACTACGGCGTGGTTATCGGCGACAAAAGCAAAGTTGCTCGCGGCAGCATTTTTCCGAACAAATTAACCGGCACCTACGAAGACTACATCAACGAGCAAGTTGCGCCCGTCTTGAGTGGCACGGCTGAGGAACGCGACAAAGCTTTGAAGTCTCTTAGCTTGCAGAAAATCGAACACGCTTTGGAATTGCGCGAACCTTACGAAGTCAATCTCCATTGCTTCATCGACGGCGAAATTTATCATAAGCGATTCGTCTTTTATCTTGTCGACAGGGAGGCAAAATTTTATATCCTCCTCAAAACCGACATGACGAAAATTCAGCGGGCGCACTTCGCCAAAAACGAACAACTTAAAACCGCGCTGGAAATCGCCAACCAAGCCAACGTCGCAAAAACCGCGTTCCTTTCCGCCATGAGCCACGAAATTCGCACGCCCATGAACGCGATAATCGGGTTGGACAGTATTGCGCTGAAAGAGCCGAATCTCTCTCCGAATCTCCGCGAACACTTGGAAAAAATCGGCTCCAGTGCTCGTCACCTGCTCGGCATCATCAACGATATTTTGGACATGAGCCGTATCGAAAGCGGGCGCATGATTCTAAAGTACGAAGAATTTTCCTTAACCAACATGCTTGAGCAGATTAACAGCATTGTTAACGGTCAGTGCCGCGAAAAAGGTTTGCGCTACGATTGCACGATTCGCGGGCGCGTCGAGGATTTTTATATCGGCGACGAAATGAAACTTAAGCAGGTGCTGATTAATATTCTCGGCAACGCGATTAAATTCACGCACAAAGGCGGCGCGATTAATTTTACCGTCGAACAAATCGCCCACTTCGAGGACAAATCAACGCTCCGTTTTGTCGTCAAGGATACGGGCGTCGGCATTGACAAAGATTATCTGCCGAAAATTTTTGAGCCGTTTAGCCAAGAAGATTCCGGCAACTCCAACGCCTACGGCGGCACGGGGCTCGGCATGGCGATTACAAAAAATATCGTCGAGACTATGAACGGCAATATCTCCGTCAAGTCGGAAAAGGACGTCGGCTCGGAATTCACCGTCAACGTAACCTTGCGCAACTCGCCCAAAACTATCGACTCGGTTAAGGGCAGGAAAATCAACGTCCAAGACCTCAAAATTTTAATTGTTGACGACGACCCGATTGCCTGCGAACACGCAAAACTTGTGCTGGAGGAAGTCGGCATTTCGGCAGATATTTCGCTGAACGGACGCGACGCAATAGAAAAAGTTCGTCTTCGGCAGGCGCGCCACGAACTTTACAATATCTTGCTGATTGATTTGCGTATGCCAGAAATGAACGGCATCGAAGTCACGCGACAAATTCGCGACCTCGTCGGCAACGAATGCGCAATCATAATTTTCACGGCGTATAACTGGGATGACATCGTCGAAGAGGCAATGGCGGCGGGCGTCGATAGATTCATGGCAAAGCCGCTGTTCGCCTCCAACGTCGTGAGCGAATTTCATCAAGCCTTAGAGCAAAAAATTTTCGACGAGCCGGAAAAGCAACTCGCCGAATTGGAAGGACGCAAAATTTTGATGGCGGAAGATATGCCCGTCAACGCGGAGATAATGATGATGGTCTTGTCAATGCGCGGCATGGAAGTCGAACACGCGCCCAACGGTCAAGAGGCAGTCAACACCTTCTCGAACTCGCCGGCAAATTATTTCGACGCGGTGCTCATGGATATTCGTATGCCGATAATGGACGGGCTGAAGGCAACGGAGACAATCCGTGCACTCGATCGCCCAGACGCAAAAAAAGTTCCGATAATCGCAATGACCGCCAACGCCTTTGACGAAGACGTTCAGCGGAGTTTGCAGGCGGGCATGAACGCGCACCTTTCCAAGCCCGTCGAACCCGAACATCTTTTCCAAACGTTGCAGCAACTTATCGAACCATGAAAAGTTATTCGTCGCGTGAAGTTATCGCCCTGCTCAATAAAGACGGCTGGTACGAATTTAACTGCGAGGGCGACCATCATCAGTTCAAACACCCGATTAAGAAAGGGCGTGTGACTGTTCCACACCCCAGAAAAGATATTCCGATTGGCACTTTGAAAAATATCGCACGGCAAGCAGGTATTACATTTGATTAAGGAGTTGATAAAATGGGGCTGGAGCATTACACTTTCCCTGCAGTTTTCACTTGGAACGATAATGGCGTTTCGATTGATTTTCCCGATTTACCCGGCTGTTTCTCTTGTGCGGAAAATTTTCGTCAGGCAGTCAAAAATGCTCGCGAAGTTTTGCACTTGCATTTGGCGGGCATGATTATGGACGACGAGCAAATTCCCGAAGCTACTGACATCGAAAAAGTTCAGCGCACAAAAGAAGATTTGGTTGCTCTCATAGAAGTTCAACTTTAAATTTTTTGCGGCGTGATTATTGTCACCGTCAAAAATTTTTGTACGTGTTAAAATTTCAACATTCTCCGAGCGAAAACGTCTAAAGCTCAAGCCATGACGTTAAGCCGGGGTGGCGCGGGAAACTGCGTCGCCTTCCCTGTTTGAAAAGGAGAAGTCCACAGTGCGCAAGTTTTTTTGTGTTGGAGTCTTGGGCTGTCCTTTGCAAACGCGGGGATAGCCTTTAACTTTTATTGGAGGGATTTCACCATGAAAAAATTTTTGGCAACAATCTGCGCGGCTGGACTTTTGATGACGGGTTGCGGCGGCGGCAATGTGGAAAAATCTGAGTCCGTTGAATTGCACGTATCGGCAGCGGCAAGTTTAACCAACGCCATGAACGAACTCGCCGAGCTTTACGCCAAGGACAATCCCAACGTCAAAATTATTTTCAACTTCGGCTCCAGCGGCGCACTTCAGCAGGCGATTGAGAACGGCGGCGAAACCGATTTATTTTTTTCCGCCGCGCAGAAGCAGATGAACGCGCTCGACGAGAAAGGCGAACTCGCCGACGGCACGCGCAAAGATTTGCTCCGCAATGAAGTAGTCCTTATCGTCCCGATTGACAGCGACAAAAATATTTCCGACTTCAACGACGCGGCGTCCGCTAAGGTTGAGAAAATCGCGCTCGGCGAACCTAAGGGCGTGCCCGTCGGTCAATACAGCGAAGAAATTTTCACCGCGCTGAATATCCTCGACGCCGTCAAAGCTAAGGCGGTTTACGGCTCGGACGTGCGGCAAGTGCTGGCGTGGACAGAATCGGGCGAAGTCGATTGCGGTGTTGTCTACGCCACGGACGCCGCCATTAGCGACAAAGTCAAAGTTATCTGCGCGGCACCGGAAGGAAGTCACAAGCCGGTTATCTACCCCGCCGCCGCCATTAAATCTTCAAAAAATCTCGACGCCGCAAAAAAATTTTTAGACTTCACCAGCTCCGACGCCGCCAAGAAAGTTTTTGCCAAGTATGGATTTAACTAGTTCCAGCGTGTTAATTGAAGGATTATTTATGCTCAAAGCGAATTTTCCGCTATCATGATTGACGGAGGAAAATCTTATGGACAAAAATATTTTGCTCCTTTTCCTGAGCGACGTAAAAATAAAAAAAGTTGACGACAAAATTGTCATATCCGAGACTGACTACGAAAATGTCGCGGGCGAGAAAACGCAAATAACAAACGAATCTGCCTTGCGCTATCTCTTGCAGAATTTTCTTATTGATAAAATTTTTATCTTCGCGTCGAAAAAAGTTCGCGCCAATATCTTAAATGTCGACGGCAAAGCTCGGACACATTTGCAATTTTCTCTTGAACGTTTGAAAAAATTTTTGCCCGACGACGACCGCTATTTTGTTTTTGAATACGACGAAGACAGCACCAGCGAAGAAAACCTTAAAAGCGTCGCGAAAATGGCGGGTTTTATTCAAGAGTTCGTCGGCTCCGACAAAAATGTCACTCTGCACGTAGACCTAACCGGCGGCATGCGCCATATCAACATGATGATGCTTGAACTCACGCGCCTTTTGGAATACAGCGGCTTAAAAATCGGCAAAATTCTTTATTCCAATTACAAAGGCGCGGAAATGCCCGGCACCGTTGAGGAAGTTCAAAATATCTACGATCTTTTTCAGCTGATGGCGGGCGTCGAGGAGTTCGTCAATTTCGGCAGCGTCAATGCCTTGGACATTTATTACAAGGACAAAAAAATTTCCGCGCCGCTCAAAAAACTTTTGGACGCCATGAAAGATTTCGCCGACGCCATTAAACTTTGCCACTACGGTCAATTCAGCGCGGCGATTATAAATTTGCACGACGCCGTTAAAGACTTCAAGCCGACCGACGACGTTGAAGATGTTTTAATGGCGACGTTCATTGAGCGAATCCGCAAAGACTACGCCAATTTGATTTTCCCGCGCGAAAAGGACGATTTGCGCGTCATTCGCTGGTGTCTGGATAACGATTATTTGCAACAGGCTTTGATTCTTTACACCGAACGAATTCCCGAATATCTCGGCGAAAAAGGCGTAATCGTTCTTAGCGCGGAGCAGATGAAAAACTTAAAGCGACTTGCTGACAGGGACAGGCTCCAACCGTTTTTTTACTTGTTCAGCCAAATCAAGCCGCAAGGTAAAAGTCTCGACGAAGGCAGGAAAATTTTTTGCAAGACGATAAAAAATGATACTTGGTCGGCAATTAAGGCGAAGGCGTTCAACTTCGACGAATGGCTGGCGATTTTAAATCAGAAGTTGGCTCCGCTCAAGTTGTACTGCCCCGACGAAAAAGAATTCCGCAAACAGTTGGAGACGCTCGCCGCCATTTTCAAAGATCCTAAACTTTTGCTTGAGCTGTCTTCGCCCGAATTGGAACCCGTTCGTAAAATTCTCGCCGCCCTCGACGAAGAGCTTAAATCTAAAAAATGGGGCAACGAACGCCTTAAAATCCTTGCCAAATTTTTCAACAACAAAATGGTCGACGACGACGTTCCGGATTATTTCACGGGTAGCGGCTTCATGAAATATCCCAAGGCGTTGAAAATTCACGAGTTGCTGAACGAAGGAGCTTTCGCCGTCAGTATACCGAAGGAAAATTTTTTGAGTATCGTCGACAAATATTTTCGCATAAAGGACGAGCGCAATCATAGTGCCCACGCTCGCGAAGATTTCGGCGAATTCAGAACCGTCGACAGGCTCCGCGAATTCATGCACCGTGCGATTAAGGAAATAGAAGAAATTTTGTCCGCGCAATAAAAAATCCCCGCCGATTGTCGACAGGGTTTTTCATTCGTACAAAGCATTTATCTCGATAAATCGTTGGCGAATTCGTTCGCGAATATTTTCCGGCGCAGTGATTGTAACCGTCGCGCCCAGCGATAAAATTTTTTCAAAGATTTCCTCCTCGTCAAGCGGACTGTAGCTTATCGTCAAAAGGCAAGTGCCGTCGTCCTGCAAACGGGCTTTCTTATCAAATGAACTGAACAGCGCGAAACATCTTTCTACGGCGTTGCGCGTATTTTGCACTTCAAGCGAAACCTCCGCGACGTGCGCCGAATAAAAATTTTCCAATCGCTCGTCGGTGTCGTCAGGGATTTGCTCCCCGCTCAACTCGACCGTGTCAAAGCCCTCGACGGGCATTTTTTTTATTGTCCGCGCCTCTTCACGCCAAGCGATCAGAAAATACTTGTCCGCCGATAAATCGTATTCCAAGCGGCACGGCGACACGGATTGCCCGTCAATAAAAATTTTTCGCCGCCGTCGCAGAGCCTCAACTATAATTGACAGGTTGACGAAAAAATTTTTTCTTGCCGCCGAATTTTGCTCGGAGCGGAGTTTTCGCCACAAACTTTTTTCATACAGCGGCGGGCAATTTGCCAAGCACGCTAGCAATTTTTTCCTGAACGCGGCGGGCAAAAGAAATGCGGTTTCCTCATCGGCAAGCACCGCCCGCAACCACGAACATTCCGTATCGCTTATCGGTAAGGAAAATTTTTTCTCCGTCGGCACCACAGCAAAGCCGTTGCTGTCGAAATTGAACAGCGCGTCGACAATTTCTTCCTCACGAACTTTTTCGGGTGCCTCAAGGTAAATGAATTCGGGCAGGGCAAAAATTCGGCGCAGGATTTCTTTGCGAGTGAATTTGCCGCCCGCGCTGATTTCGTTGACGATTTGGCAGAGCAATCGGAAGAGCGAGTTTTTCGTATCGTCAAACAGACTTTGCATAATTTTTTAAAACCTCCTGAACGTCGCGGCGCATTCTTTCGCGCAAACCGTCTTTGCCCGCCAATATCTCCGCCCAGGGTTGAAACTTCCACAGGCGCGGATAAATCTGCAACGGGTCGGGCGTTTCAACGACACAGATAACGCCTTGCGCCTCTTCGACGATTCGGGCGGGTAATTCTTCCGTCAAAATTTTTTCGCGTAGGCGGCGTTCGTCCGCGTCTTTGAAATGCACCAGCAAGCGAACTTCACGCAACTTTTTTTGCGACGGAGAAAATTTTTCGCCCGCGTCACCAAGAAGTTTGACCGAAACGATTTTTTCAATTCGCAGGCTCATCAATTCTTTTTGCCGGAGCGCGACCAGATATTGACGCGAGCAGAGGAAATCCGTTTCGACGGCGACGGGCGTGACTGTTACGGGCGATTTGTTTTCGCGTTCGACTAAAATCTTTTTGCGCAGGTGAATTGCTTTGGCTATCGTCAAGAGGAGGTCATCGTCCAGGATTCGCGCGAAGTTGTTATTCCTGAACTGAAAAATTTCCCGCGCAGATTCCGTGCAAGTTTTCAAGCTGTCGCACAAAAAATAACCCGCCGTCCCAATCGGCGCGACGTTCCGATAAAATTTCAGCGCGGAGTGCAAAAGCGTCAATTCATTCTCCGAAAGTTCGTCGAGCGGATTGGAAATTTTTTCATACAAGACCTTGCCGCCCGCTTCAAATTTGCGCAACACTCCCGAATCAGTTAATTCATTCAGGCGGCGGCGAAAACTTTGGAACAAATCCGCTTCCATGCAATCGGGCTTATGGTCAGTCAGCACCTGTTCCGCCCGCGATAAAATTTCTATTGCAGGCAAAGCTCCCGCGCCCTCAAGTATTTGCAGAAGAATAATTTTTTGCAAGCAATGTTCGGGCAGGAGCGTCTTGAGCAGGAACGAGGAGTAAAAATAATTTTTTGTGCCGTGCCGAAAGTCGCCGACAAAAGTAAAGTACGAAAACTTATCGTGGCGCGTCATCTGCAAATTTTTTTCGGGGACAAAAAATCTTATCTGCCGTAGCAAGTCGTCGTAACTGCGCGGCGTGATTGCGTGCCTGGAAAAAAGATTCCGATGATAGCAGCCGTAAGAGACCAGCCTCAAAAATTTTCTTAAGCCCGCGTGCGAGCGGTGGAATTTGTTGATTGTCTTTGAATTTTTTCGCATCGAAATTTTCTCCGTAGTTCATTCACAGGATTTTTGACATGACGCCGCGATTTTTCGGGTGTATATTTATCGCAGATTCAAGCAAAGGCAGTCGTTGAAAGGAAGTGAATTCAAATGCCGTGGTTCATTGCAGGATTCGTCGTGGCAGGTTCAATGATTCTCGCTTCTGATCGTTAAACTTTTTGGGAGGTGAAAGTTATGGGGTTCATGCCGGATTTTGAAGTTTCTTTGTCGGTTGGTATGCACGTATTCTTCTAAGGTGGTGAGCTAATTTGGACGACAACAACAAAAAAAATTTTTAGCCGTTGCGCGGAAAGCGTAGCGGCGTTTTTTTATGTATTGCCCCTTTCAAGCGCGGCGAGACAATTTTCAATGAGTCGGCGCAGTTCGGGGATTTTGGTCGTCGAATATTCGTTGGCGTGATTAATTTGGTTGCGCTCGTGGCGTATCTCGTGATAATTGCGCAAGATTTTTAAAGCGGTGTCAACGTCGGGCTTCAAGCTGATACGTTTTTGGCGAAAAAGTTCACGATACTCCCGTTCGCGATTGTTTAAAAGATTTTCGAGTTTATCAGCGGTCGGCGAAATTTTTTTAGCGGCTTGCTCACGGTCAACATTAAAGACTTGCAAAAGTTGTTCGTCCGAGAAATCGGCAGTGAGCACGGGAATTTTAGCGTAGTCAACAGTCTGCAGGAAGCTGTAAAAATTCCGCCGATAATTCGGATTGGTTTTACGTTCGTCGAAAATCATCTGCAGAATAACGCTTAGCGTCGGATATTTGCCCTTGAAGTTGTTGACTGAAATTTTTTTGTTCGCGCATGAATTGAAATCCACTTCGGCAATTGCGTACTCTCCGACGAATTTTTTCAGCTCCGCTAGACGATTGGCGTCGCCCGCCCGCAAAGTGTCGCGCAGTTCTTCGCAAACACTCCGCGTATCCGAAACTTTTTCCGCAATTTTGTAATCGATTATAAAATATTGTTGCCAACTTTTGTGCGCGGAACGTCCCTTTGACGTGCAACTCTCAATGACGGTTATATCGCGCGGCATGCAGACTCGCCGATTGATAATTTCTTCGGGTAGCCACTCAGTGCAAAGCGTCATTGCCTGTTGCCAAAAACCTTTGCGCATACACCAACGAATTATTTCCAAACGCGACGCCGCCCCGCCGATAAGCTTGCCGTATTCGCGCTCTATCGTGTCGATTATCTTCGCGAAAAGTTCGCTCTTTAAATCGCGGTCGGGGTGCTTGCGGAAATTTTTTATGTGCTCGCTCAAATTTTCCAGCTCGTCTTCAATCGCGCTCGTTCGGCAAATTTTTATTGCCTCGGCAAATCGATTCATTGCCTCCAGCAAATCTTTCACGGCGGGCGGCGGCTCCGCGCCGAAATACTCGTTCAAAGCTTCGACGCTCCCGAATTTGACGAATTCATCCGCGCCCGTTATCAACGTGAACATGCGCTGAATTTCCGTCACACGATACACTTCCCGACTTGCCGGATCAGAGTAAAGCACTTCGCCGATTCTGATTCCGCGATACCTCAAAAGCTGAATTATCGACAACATCAACATTGACGTGTGCCGAAATCCGCCCGTCATGTCCGCATGAACGACGACTTCCTCCGAATTCTTAGCAAAATTCTTGACCGCGTCCGCTATCTGCGCGATTTGCAAAATATTGTTCTCAAGCTTTGTCGAGCCTGTGCCGTCCTCCGAATAGTCTTGAATTGAAAATCTTTCCGTCAGTTGCGGGAATTCCTTTGCGATTCGCCGCCGCAAAAATTCCAGATGCGTCACGTCCCCGAATTCGTTTTCGAGCTGAACTTTTCCGTTTTTCACCGAGTCGCTTGCGATTAAAAAAATTTTCTCCAGTGATTGTGGCTCCAGCATTCGCGACACGTAGACGATTGCCGATTCGTTTGTTTGTATCGCGGTGTACGGACGCCCTTGAATGTCGGGATAGTTTATCGGCTTGCGCAGAGGAAACTCGCTCACCGGACTGACGAACGCCAGCATTATATTTTTCACCATGTCAATATTCCCTAAATTGTACAAAACGAAACGTCGAAATTTGTCGGCTGGAGCCGTCTGGCAAAATTTCTGTGGTAGCCACGCGCTCGGAGGTTGCCGCCAATACCTTAAAGCCCAAACTTTTTAGCCGTTCGACCAGCGCGAAAGTGTACGTGAATTCCCCTTGACAAAGCACGGCTACAGGCTTCATCGACAAAATTATTTTTAGATTATCTTCGACCAGCGCGGCGACTTCTTCCGGCGTTGCTTTGGCGTCGACTGCGGGGAACGGAATATCCAGCACCTCGCCGTAAAATTGCGCCGCCGTTTTTTGCTCCGCACTCCAACGCCCCGACGGGTGATTCGTGTGATTGATAAAGATTTTTTTCGTCGAACTCACCTCCCCGCCAATTTAGCACAAAAAAAAACTCTCCGCAATGGAGAATTTTTTTCCTTCCTCAAAAACCGTAAACGGTAAGGAGGCATGCACGACCCAAGAAAAGGCGGCTGGTAATTACGTGCTTATTAAGCATGAAGTTTCAAAACCGTAAACGGTAAGGAGGCATGCACGACTGGATGAAGAGAAAAATAAACTGATCTGCAGCTCCATGAGTTGCGGGTTTCAAAACCGTAAACGGTAAGGAGGCATGCACGACTTCTACGGTGAAATGATCGCGAACGCTGTTGTGAGTGTTGGAAGTTTCAAAACCGTAAACGGTAAGGAGGCATGCACGACCCGTCGGGTTTATGGGCGGTCATAAGCTTGCTTTTACAATCAGCGTTTCAAAACCGTAAACGGTAAGGAGGCATGCACGACACTTCTCAAGATCCTAATGCTTTGCAACAAGCTTGTTTCAAAACCGTAAACGGTAAGGAGGCATGCACGACACCCTATAGAATATACCATAATGTTTCACGTTGCTTATTCTGGTTTCAAAACCGTAAACGGTAAGGAGGCATGCACGACTAATGTTCAAAAGGATATGGTATCGGTAACTTGATTACGTCTCCAGTTTCAAAACCGTAAACGGTAAGGAGGCATGCACGACCATTGATCAATTTTCGGATGATCCGGCCACAATCGTGAAGAAGTTTCAAAACCGTAAACGGTAAGGAGGCATGCACGACCTCCTACCCGCTTAGTCGGATGGAGAAACAAATAACATTAAAAGGTTTCAAAACCGTAAACGGTAAGGAGGCATGCACGACCCAAGATAAAATTTGGTTAATGTCTCAAAATGAAGTACGGTTTCAAAACCGTAAACGGTAAGGAGGCATGCACGACACTATCATTACTAGAGAGGGCATGATGCTCTCAGAAAGTTTCAAAACCGTAAACGGTAAGGAGGCATGCACGACCGTAGCCTTTGTGGAGGGCGTCGTAACGCCACGAAATTCGGACTTTTGGAAAGTGTTATGGAAAAGCCCGCTGTTCGATTGCGTTCTCACAAAATTTGTATCATATACGTTTCATAAAAGCTTTGTTTTTGTTGATTTGACGCCATGCATAACTTTTGGAAAATGTTTTGCTTAAATGGCGTCGTTACGTAACCCCCAATCACTTTCCAAATTCAAAATCTGATTCCAAACTACGGAACCGATTATAAATTGTCGAGTAGCAAATTGCAAGAAAAAAATTCAGCGGTTGAGGTAAGCGGAGAATTTTTTGACGCGCTCATTAATAACGTCGCGGGAAGTTTTATCGCCGTATTCGCGATATTTTTTAGCCATGTACTCTTCGTAGCGATTGCAAAAGACAATGCGCCCGTCGTCAGTCAAGCGGCATTCTTCGGGCGTGGAAGAGAAATGCTCTGGCTGAATCATTTTCTTGTTCAGCAAGCTAAGGACGAAACGGTCAATGACGGGTTGGCGGAAAAATTCCATAAGGTCGAAGATAAGGGAATCTTTTCTGCCGTCGTTAGCGTGGAAGAAACCGATACGGGCGTCCATGCCGGCGAGGGCGGTAGCGATACGGACTTCGCGTTCGAGGAAAGCATAGCCGTAATTGAGGAGAGCATTAACTGGGTCGCGGGCGGGGTGCTGAGAGCGTTCTTTCCACTTCCACTTTTGATCGAGCAAGTCGGGGAAAGTCGCGAAGTAAAATTTTGAGGCAAGACCTTCCACGCCGCGCAATTCGTCAAGGGTCTGCATGGCGGAAAGTTTATCGACAGCTTGCTTTAATTTTTTTGCGGGCTTGTCGAGTTTATCGGCACCGACGGTTTTTTCGTAGCGTTTAAGCAAATCGCGCTGATTGTCGATTTTTTCGGCGATAACTTCCCGCGAGAATTCTAATTGCTTTACGGGGTCACGGAAAATTTCGAGTTGACGTAAGAGCCGCGACGCCGATTGTTTTTCGTAAATGAAATGCCCGATGATTTTTCCGCGCCCGTCGATGTAAAAAATCGGGATATGCTGTTCCATGAGTTCAAAAATTGTTTGCGTCGAGAGTTGCGCATTGCGCCCCACAACTAAGCCGTCAATCAAGCGGATAGGCAAGCGACCCAAGACTTCGGAATTTTTTTCGACGACGATGCGCGGACCGGCTTTATGCGCGGAACTGCCCGCCGACAAAAGATAAAGTACGCCCAAAATTTTTCACCTCACACAACGAGAAAGCCTTTTTCCTCCTCCAGCGGTTTGGCGGACAGCAAAAGATTTTTTTCGCAAGCCTTGCAAAGCGGCACCATCAAGACGGAATTGCCTTTATCGGGTTCAGCGATTGCCAATAAATCTTTCCAGACCAAAGCCGCCCGCTCCGTTTCTAGCCGGCAACTGAAAACGCTGTATTGCACGCGCCAAGCGAATCGCTCAAGGTAATTGACGATATTGTCGCGCGTCTTGTCGTCGGGAATGTCGTAACAGATGATATAGCGCATGAAATTTCAACTCACAAGATTTTTTCCTAATTTAGCACAATGAATTCTGCGGCGCAACTTCCCAATGACATTCACAGGAAAATTGAAATGCAAACCGCTGACGCCCCTGCTATACTTCGCTCACAAGGTCAACGAAGCACCCCGACCGAGAGAATCTTTGAAAACTGAATACGGAAAGGAGCTGATGCCTATAGCGTCAAGTTCACAGGAAAATTGAAATGCAAACCGCTGACGCCCCTGCTATACTTCGCTCACAAGGTCAGCGAAGCACCCCGACCGAGAGAATCTTTGAAAACTGAATATGGAGAGGAGCCGATGCCTATAGCGTCAAGTTCACAGAAAAATTGAAATGCAAACCGCTGACGCCCCTGCTATACTACGCTCACAAGGTCAACGAAGCACCCCGACCGAGAAAATCTTTGAAAACTGAATATGGAGAGGAGCTGATGCCTATAGCGTCAAGTTCACAGGAAAGTTGAAATGCAAAGACCCCGCCGAGTTGGTAATATGTAGCTGAAAGGAGTTGTTGAGTATGTTCTTCCTGGCACCGCTTTTCGCCGCCGCCACCACTGAAGCCATAACCGCATTCACCGCCGGCGCAACCACTGCAGTTACCGTCTTCTCGCGCCGCGAATAATTTTTTGGGAGCAACCGTTTAGGAGGTGATGTTTATAGCGTAGCCGTTGACTTGCCGCGTTAAAAGTTCCGCTTTGAAAGGAGGTGAATTGCATGGGCGAATTGCTGCTTTGGTACTTGTTGCTTCGTGACTGATATTGACCGCGTTAAACTTGAACGGAGGTGAAAAATATGGCGTTCTCGTTGTTCCCGCCTTCCCGCTTGCCGTGGTTGTTCCCTTGGTAATTTGAATCGCGAAAATTTTTGGAGGTGATTGCTAAAATGAACGACGACAAAACAGACAAAAAATTTCCTTAGCCGTTGCGTGAAAGCGCAGCGGTTTTTTCTTGCAAAAAAAATTAGTGTATAGCATAATACCTTTAGGAGGTGAGCAGATGGTTCAAAAAGTTTTTAATGCGTTGTTGTTCGATACTCGGAGCATTCAACGCTATATTTATTCGGGTGACAGACTTAGCACGAATGTTGGCGCGTCGTATATCGTCGACAGGCTTTTTTTCGACGTGTTGATTGGCGGCGTGCTCAAAGAAATGTTCCCCGAAGACAAATTCTCAACGAAAGACGACGCATGGGACCCGGTAGCTGACGCGGCGCAACCGTGGAATGATATGAACTCTTGTTGCGTGGCGTATATCGGCGGCGGCAATGCCTTGGTACTTTTCGATTCGTCGAAGGCTGACAGGCGCGTCGAGGTTGTTGAAAAATTTACGCGCAAACTTTTAGTCGAACGTCCTGGTTTAAAAGTTGGCGTAGCTTCCGGCAAGTTGGAGCAAATCGGCGACAAGCTCAATCAAGATGACATTGACGCCCTTTATCTAAAGCTCAAGGAAAATCAAAATCGAATTTTCCCTGCGGTGAACGTGCCCTACAGCGGTTTGACGCTCAGCTGTGAGATTAACGGCGAGACAGCGAATTTCTGCCGAAGGGAAGACGGCGAAGTCCGATTCTATTCGCAGGAGGCGGCAGTCAAAGCAAAAATCGCCGTGGAGGCGAACAAAAATCTGCACGACCGCTTCAAAGAAATTTTCGCGCTGAAAAAACTTGACGGGTTGTCCGATTTCGATTTCCCGACTGAAGTTGAAAAGCTCGGTCAAAAGGACGGCGAAAATTATTTCGCGATAGTGCACGTTGACGGCAACAACATGGGCTTGAAGTTCAGGCAGTGTACGGGCTTGGTTGAGCGGCGCAAATTGTCGCGCGAAATTCGCCGCAAGACGGAGGGCGCGTTTGCCGAATTGCTTGCAAAAATAATCCGCATGAAAAACGCGGGCGGCTTCGACAACGTGCTTGACCTCGACGAAAAATTTTTGCCGATACGCCCGCTGATAATCGGCGGCGACGACGTAACTTTTTTTTGTCCGGCGAAAATGGCGATTCTTTTCACAAAGACGCTGATGGAAAATTTGTATGCGGAAACGCCCGAAGACGCGCCCGAACATTTGACGGGAGAAATTTCGCGCCGCATGGACGCTTGCGCGGGGATAGCGATTTTGCCGACGAAGTATCCGTTCTTTCGCGGCTACGAATTGGCGGAACAGCTGTGCGACGCGGCTAAAAAATCTATGCGCGAACTCGCTCAAAGCCAAAAGAATTCGGCGGCAGAAAATTTGCGCGGCTCAAGTTGGCTGGATTTTGCAATTCTTCACGGCGAACAAGCTCCGACGCTTGAACAAATTCGCTCGACGGAATACAGAGGCGCGCGCGGCAATTTGCACTTCGGACCTTATCGCGTTTGCAACGACGCGGCTCCTTATAAGCGCGACCGCCTGCACAACTTGGAAAATCTGCTCACTTGCACGACGAAATTTCCTAAGGCGATGGCGAACAATAAAATCAAAGAATTACGCGGCGTCCTTCAGCGCGGGCAAGACGATGCGCAGAAATTTTTGCAACAACTCAAAAATCAAGACAAGCATTTGCCCGACGTGCCGGATTGGGATAATTTTAAAGAAACGCTGTGGCATAACGGCGCAACGCCTTACGTCGACGCGATTGAACTAACGGATTTTTATAGCGGGGAGGTGGCTGACGCATGGCAAAAATTGACGTGACGATAAAAATTTTGTCGCCGATTCATTTGGGTTCAGGTCAAGCTGATGTGAACGTCGACGCGGAAATCGTTCGCGACGAATTCGGCTTGCCTTATTTCCCTGGCAAAAGGTTCAAAGGCTTGCTTTACGAGAGCGCGCTTGAAGTCGTCGAAATGTTTGAACTCAGCGGGCTTGCCTCCGAAAAATCATCGCCGCTCGAAAAAATTTTTCACAGAAATTCGGAAAGCGACGTTCAACTTGTCGTGCCGAATTTTTTTATTCGCCCACGCGCCGAATACGAACGACTTTGCGCCGAGTGGAAATATTTACAATGGAAATTCCCCGAAATTTTCACGGCGACGGAAGTTTTGAACGCCTTCACGACGTTGCGCTACCAAACACGCCTAGAGGACGGAATTGCGGCGGACGGTTCGTTGCACAATCTGCGCGTGCTTGACGCCGGCTTGGAATTCTTCGGCGAAATAACTTTGCTCAACGCCGACGAGGAAATTTGCAACTTGCTGGCGTTGGCGATTAAAAATTTAACTGCGGCGGGCACGAAACGCAATCGCGGCTTCGGAAAAATTCAATGCACGGCGACTTTCGACGGCTTATCCGCTGACGAACTCGCCCGCAAAATTTTAGCAAAGGTGGCGTGAGTATGCATAAATTGGAAATAATCATCAAAACGTTGTCGCCCTGCGTCCTCACGTCGACAAGCAACGCAACAATTATGACGGGCACGCATTCGGCTTTCAGCGGCTCGATTATTCGCGGGATTCTTGCGTCGCGGTTCGTCACAGTCCAAAAACTCACTGACGAGGCGCACGATAAGACGTTCCGCGAAATTTTTTTCGGCGGCTTGAAATTCCTGCCAGCCAATCCCGAAATCAAAAATCAGCGTTCGATAGTGTTGCCGTTATCGCTCCAGAGCGGCAAGGCGGGCACTCCCGACGGCGATAAGATTCAAGACCTGCTCGGCGACGAAAAACCGCGACGCGGCTATAAAAGTTTTCGCGGATTCGGCGTGCTTGACGACGGGCAGATTTTCAGAGCGCAAGTCAAAACGAATATGTTCATGCACATGAGCCGCAGCGGTGACAAGGAACGCACAACGGGCAGGAGCGTCGACGGGCAAATTTATAATTATGAAGCACTCGACGCCGGGCAAATCTTTCGCGGCGAAATTATCGGCGACGAAAAACTTTTGCGTCAACTGCGCGACGGGCTTGCTTTGGACGGCGAGCAAATGCTGGCTTATGTTGGGCGGTCGAAGTTTACGCAATACGGCAAATGCCTCGTGACGTTCAAAGAAATTGACGAAATGCCCGCGCAAATTTTCGGCGATAAAATTTTCCTGCGCTTGGACACGCCGCTAATCCCCGCCGCCGATTGTTTTTTGAGCGCGGAAAAAATTTTGGCGGAGGAAATTGTCGGCAAGCTTGGCGGGAAATTTTCACTCGGCAAGGTGTTCGCGTCGGGTGTCGAAGTTGAAAATTTCGTCGTGCCGTGGGGAATGAAACGCCCGCGAGTATCGGCATTGGCGGCGGGCACAGTTTTTGAGCTGAAACTTTCCGCGCCGCTGACTGACGACGATAAAAAATTCCTGCGCGTGAAAATTTTTGAAGGCTTCGGATTGCGCACGGAAGAAGGCTTCGGGCAAGTGAGAATTTGGCAACCGTCGTCCGACTTCATGAAAGGTGCGCCCGATAAAGAAGAAGTTGCACGCCCCGAAACTTTTTCAGCAGAGACGATTACGCTGGCGAAAAAAATTTTGACGGCACATCTTTTGGAGCAGGTGAGAATTGACGCTTACGAGGACGCCAAAAAACTTCGCACGCAACTGAAAGGCGGCAACTACACGCATTTTTTCACGCGGCTCGGCGGCATCCTGTCGAGTGTCGGCAGAAAAAATGTTCGCGAAAATTTTAAAGCGCGACTTGAACTTGAAATTCGCGGCGGCAGTCGTTTCGAGGATCATTTAAAAAAATTTGAGATGGCGAATGGGCAAAAATTCTTCGACGTGTTCACGGGCAATGCGGAGTTTCCGCGCAAAGTTCACGACTTGACGAACACTTCCGCGCTTGAGCAGGTCAAAGGCGTGATTAATTTCAGCGACGAAGATTTTTCGGAAGACGAATTTTTGACGGAGTATCTGACGAATTATTTCCGCTCCGCCCGCAAAATCGCGAAGTCGTCGGGAGGTGACCGGAATGAATAGTTCAAGCGTTATCGGCAAAATTTTAATCGAGGGCGAATTTATTTTGAAGTCTCCGCTGTTGATAGGCGACGGCGCGGGCGAGACTGCCGACAACTTCCGCGACGTGCACGTTTTGAAAAATCGACAGGGCGAGCCGTTTATCCCAGGAACTTCACTTTGCGGCGTCCTTTGCGATTGGCTTGAAAATCTATCACCCGCGTGGACAACGAAAATTTTCGGCGACGCGGACGAAATGCAAAGTTCGATTCAAGTTGAGGACGTGACATTGAACGGCGGCGAAATAATTGCGCGTGACGGCGTGCGCATTGACGGCTTGACGGGCACGGTCGACGGCTCCGGCAAATACGATTTCGAGGTCGTGGAGCGGGGCGCGTCGGGTGCACTTCGCCTGCTTATAAATTTGCGCGGCGTTCACGTCAACAAAAATTTTAACGGCGACAAAAATTATTCGCTTGACGAAATACGCGACGTGATTGCCCGTCTGTTGCGCAGGTTGCATGACGGGATTCGGCTCGGCGCACTAACGACAAAAGGTTTCGGATTCGTCGCCGCCGAAAATCTGACCGCAAATCTTTACGACTTCCGCAACAAAAATGACGTTGCCGCGTGGCTCACGGGCGAAAAGACTGCCCATGAAATTTTGCCGTCAACTGAAGAGACTGACGTTAGCCCGAAAAATTTTATCGTCGAGGCGAAGTTCAGATTTAATTCGTCGTTCATAATCCGCGACTACGAAAATGCGCCGAATAAAATTTCTGCCGTCGCGCTCAAAAGCCGCGAGGATTTTGTCATACCCGGCACAAGTCTCAAAGGCGTTTTGCGCCACCGCGCCGAATATATCTTCGGAAAGCTCGGTATCGACGCAAAAATTTTGGACGGCTTGATGGGCAATTCGACACCCGACAAAAAAATCAAGAGCCGCTTTATCGTGGCGGAAAGTTACATCGCGCCCGAAGATTTTGCCGAAGTCGAACACACGCGCAACAAAATTGACAGGTTCACGGGCGGCACGTTGCAAGGGACGCTGTTTACGAGCAAACCCGCTTATCAAAAAAATTTGGAACCGACACTCAAGATTCATTTTGAGATTCGCGACGCCACCGACGTTGAAGCCGGTCTTGCGATTTTTTTATTGCGCGATTTGTGGCTCGGACGTGTGGCATTGGGCGGAGAAAAATCTGTTGGACGCGGCACTTTAAGCGGAGTTTCTGCCGAAATTAATTTCAAGGGCAAGACTTACAAACTCGGCTTGGGCGGAAAAGTTCTTATCGGCGACAAATCGGAGCTTGAAAGTTTCGCGGCGGCATTGAAAAATTTCGCGGGAGGTGACGGCAAATGAGCGGCTTAGCTTTGGCAAAAAAAAATCTGCAACTTCGCGAGGGCAAAACTTTTTCGGAGCGGCTTGAATGTACTGCGCCGGAACTTGAAAATCTTTTTAGGAATAAATTTTCCGAGGGAACTTTCGTGGCGTGGCAAATTCAAAACATCGTCTGGGGCGAATTCGACGGCGAAAAAATTTCATCGAACGTCGACGATTGGTTGGAAGTTCGCCTCTTCAACACGGACGCGGAAATTCATCTTAAGCGCACGGGAAAAAATTTCGTCGGGCGATTCATTCGCGACGAGGCGGGCACTGGCAATTTTTACGTCGACAGCTTTGCGCGACTTTGGGGCGAGCGCACCGCTTCGGAGGACGGTTGGATAACTTTGACGGACGAGCGGCGCAAAATTTCCATGACGTTGCCCTGCGCTGACGGCGGAAAAAATTTTTACGGACTCACGACGCGAAATTATATCGGCAGCGACGCGGCGACAGGTCTAAGCGGCTACGTCGATTATCGTTTCGTCGCGATTGAGCCGGCTGATTGGGACGGTGATTAATTTGGCAAGTTTATTAGACGCATTTTCAAAGGCGGGCTTCAAATCTTCAACTCCGCAACGCGAGAAAAAAAATTCTCAACCGCAGAAAAAATCTTCATCGGAGCCGCCGAAAAAATCTTCGGAGCCGGCGACTGCCCCTTACAATTTTGTTCCGTTGCCTGAAAAAGTTTTGCCCGCGCAATTTGAAAGCGTAGAGGGCTTCAGGGAACATATCGGCGTGGAGGGCAATATCAGCGGCGAAATTTTGCTTGACATCGAGGCTTTGACACCGCTATTTATCGGCTGGAACAGCTCGAACAACCCGAAAAGTTTTGCGCCAGTCGGCACGCCGATTATCCCTGGTTCGTCATTACGCGGCATGTTCAAAAATATTTTCAAAATCGTGACGTGCGGCGCGTTTCGCGGGCAGACGACTTCACAAGGCAAGGGCGAGGACTTCAACGACGAACATATTTATTTCCGTTGCTTGATGGGCGTCGGGCGTTATCCTTGGACGAAAGAGTTAAACAAACTTTACAACGGCAGAATGACGCACAGCGCGAAAGGCAAAGACGGCAAGCCTCACCCCGTGAAAAAAGCGCGCCCCGGCTTTTTGATTTGCAAGACCGACAACAAATATTTTATCGCGCCGTCGATAGCCGACGGAAAACCCATGAACTACGACCGCAAGGAAGACCGCATTCTGATTCGCGAATACGAAGAAAAATTCCACGTGACTATTCCCGAAAGAAATTCCAGTTGCGTCAAATGGGACGGTAGCACGGCTTACATCATCACGGGCAGTCAAGCGAGATTCAAACTCCACGACGCCGAGAGTTACAAAAAATTGAAGGGCGACGACAAGAAAAAAGCCGGCAAACAATTTATCAGATTTACGCGGCTTGATTACGTCGATTGGAGTCGCGAGCATTGGCTTGCTTTGCCCGAAGAAGTCCGCACGTCCTACGAACACGACCGCAATCGTCGCGGCGTCAATCTTTTCACGGACAAAGGTATTTTGAAACGCGCCGAGCTTGAACGGCTTACAAAAAAATCTCTGCCCGATATTAAAACGCTGATTCCCTGCCACTTTCTGGAGGAGGGCGGACAAGTCACGGCGTTCGGGCACGGGCAATGTTTCCGCATTCCATATCAAAATCGAATCGCCAATGCCGTTCCGGAAAATTTACGTGACGAAAAAATTATCGATTTTGCCGACGCAGTTTTTGGACGTGCTGAGCTTTGGGCTAGCCGCGTTTATTTTGAGGACGCCACGCCCGTTGAAGGCAAAGTTTCCGAGCTACGGACGGCAAAAGCGCATCCGCTCATGCAACCCAATCCGACTTCTTATCAACTGTACCTAAAGCAGAACGGCGGCGAGCTTAGGCACTGGGACACGGTCGGGGCGCAGATTCGCGGCTATAAATTTTATTGGCACAATGATATCGACGACGACGATTGGCACGCGAATAATTTTGAACTTAGCGAGAATAAAAAACGCATCAACGCAAAGCAGGAGCCTTTGACTAAGGATATGACGCCGCTTGCCAAGGGCAACAAATTCGCAGCGAAGATTCGTTTCAAAAATCTAAGCGCGGTTGAACTCGGCGCGCTGATGATGACTTTCGATTTGTACAACTCAACGGACGCGGCTTACAAAATCGGGCAGGGCAAGCCTTTGGGCTTCGGCAGTATCCGAATCAAGCCGAAACTTTTTGTCGAGGACGACGACGCTTACACGGAACTTTTCGGCGCGAACGGCTGGCACAATCCTTGCCGCGAAAAAAATCCCGCCGAATATCTCGACGCTTTCAAAGATTATTTGCGGGCTCACGACAGTTACGAGATTTGGCGATTGGTTATGGTTGAGCTGAAAAAAATTCTTGACTGGTCGCTGACGAAGCAGCCGCGTTGGAGTCAAAAAGTTGCAACCATGCGCGGCAACGTCAAAAGTAAAAATGGCGAGCAAACCATGGAGCTTGACGAGCGGTTCCGGCAGCGTGAATCTTTGCAGACGATATTTGATGTGGTCAAATGTTAGGCGCAGT
>JAFPVP010000109.1 GCA_017412925.1 Selenomonadaceae bacterium | reverse complement strand
TCTGCCGTCTTCACCGAGCTTTTTCGGAGTATCAAGGAGAGCATTTCAGGGCGTTACTCCTTCATTCCACTCTTCAAATTATCAGTTCGTTGTCTTTTTCAAGCAACGCAGTAACTTTTCATTACTGAACAAGTCGCACCATACGAAGATACCTATTTTTAACTCCGAACAACGGCGTTTCAAGGAGGTCAACGCACTAATCAAGGATTCGTTTTATAATAATTTTTTTCTGGCTATCATAAAATTTCTTCCGCTTTTTATTAAGTTAGGGCGTTAATTTTTTCTTAAGAATTTGACGCGGGACAGACCTTCGACAGCGGACAAACGGCGCATTTCGGGTTACGAGCCTTGCAAATTTCGCGACCGTGCCAAATCAGCCAGTGATGCGCGTCGCTCCACTTTTCGCGCGGAATAATTTTCTGTAAACCCAGCTCAACTTCAAGCGGAGTCTTCCCTTCGGCGAGTTTTAATCGATTTGATAGGCGGAAAACATGCGTATCAACGGCAATAGCGGGATTTTTGAACGCGACGCTTGTCACAACGTTAGCAGTCTTTCTTCCGACGCCCGGCAACTTAATCAGCTCGTCAAAATCGGTGGGAACTTCGCCGCCGTAACTTTCCAGCAAAATTTTTGCCGTTTCGACGATGTGTTTAGCTTTTGAACGCGATAATCCGCATGGTTTGATAATTTCCTCCAGTTTCGGTTGACCGAGTTGCAAAATTTTTTCGGGCGTGTTCGCCAGCGGAAATAAAATCTGCGTGACTTGATTGACGCGCTTATCGGTGCACTGCGCGGACAAAATCACCGCAACCAAAAGTTCAAACGGCGAATCGAATTTCAGCTGCGGAACTGCCCCGCGATACGTTTCCTCCAAAATTTTCAGTTCTTCGAGTTTAATTTTGTCGTCCATGTTAAATCCTCGACGGACAAAAATTTTTCAGCGGGCAAGCGGCGCATTTCGGCTCGTGCTCCGTGCAAATTTCTTTTCCGTGCCAAAATAATTTAGGTTGCAAATTTTGTGGAACTCTAACAGGTCTCTCAGCTTCGGCGATTTTCATTCGAGTAGCCACGCGCAGGACGTGCCCGGCAAAATCGGCGTCGGAATTTACGATTAGTCCGTATTTTATTAGGTCTTCGTAAAGATTCGTGACTTTGAAAAATTCGGTGAAGGTTTCGGGAAGTTTGTCGCGTTCAGCCAAAATTTTTAAAATCTTGAAAAGCACTTTGCCCCGCGCACGAAGATTGCCGTTAGAAAAAATTAATTCGGTCAAACGCTCTTGGCTCGCCTGCAAAATCTTTTCGGGCGGGTCGAAGGCGGCAAGAATTTTTTCCGCAATTTCTCCGCAACGTTTGCTGTTTGGATTTGCCATGAAAATCGATTCGACCAACGCGCGGAACGTAAACGGCACATCTGTATTAAATCTTTCTTCGCTGTAAGTTTCCGTCAAAATTTTCAGCTCTTCCAGTTGCAGGCGTTCGAGTTCCTCTTCTGCAGAAATTTCGTATTCGTCGCTGACCTTAAAACCTTCCGCTTTCAAGTCCGCCAAAATTTTTTCGGCAACCGCGCGCGTCTCGGCAAAGGTATTCTTGCGCGAAAAAATATTTGAAAAGGTGCCTTTGCCAAAATATTTGCAGAAAACGTCATGAATAATTTTGGTAAGCCCGCCGAGCGTGATAACTTCTTCCATCGCCAGACAACCACCAATTTCGCTGACTTCGATGTCGTATTCGTGCGCGTCGCAATCCGCAATGCCAACCGGATCCCAGGCGTCGATGTGTTTATCGATAATTTTTAGCATGTCATCAGTACAAATTTTTTTTTGTTCGCCGAAAATTTCTCTTAACAAGTCGAATTCCTCCTCCGCAGCTGAATCCGAAAGTTTTTTGGTTAAAATTTTCAAGCGTTTGCGATTTTCGGGCGTGTTTTCTCCGAAAAGTTGAAGCGTGATTTTTTCGTCTTGCCAAGCTGCATAATCTGTATCTTTTAAGCTATCAGGGAGTTCGACTTCGGTAACGTCCGTGCCGCCGGTTGAATTGTCGCTCAAAATTTCTTCGGCAACTCGATTAATATCTTCGCCGTCGAAAACCATATCCAAAATTTCGGCAAGCTCTTCAACCGAGCAATCGCCGCCGTATTTGGCAACGCAGCGGCAGATAAAGTTAATTTCATCATCGTATTCGTCGTCGTTGATAACGATATTGCCGTTCTTGTCAACACCTTCGCCAATTAAATCCATTGGATCCCATTTGTTTATCGCCTTCTTAACAGCTTCTATCGTCATGGTTCATCAAGCCCTTTCGCAAACCAATTCCAGATAGGGCAACTCCTTGAAACCGAAACGCTTATAAAAATTCAAAAGCTTAACGTCGTCCGGTTCTGCCTCCAGCCGCAAAATTTTATCGGGAAAAAGTTTTTTGACGTGCTGAATAAATTTAGTGCCGACGCCGCGCCCGCGATATTCCGACTTAATAAAAATATCTTCAAGCCAAATGCATTCGCCGCCAAATTCCGTCGAATAGCTCCGCGCCGTGATAGCGTAGCCGATAATTTTTTCTCCGTCGACAAAAACGAAACCCTCCGCGCAAATTGAATCGTCAAGACAATTCTTAACGTTCGCCGCGAAAATTTTTTCCGAGCCGTTGGTTATCGTTGCGGGCGAGTTAAAAAATTCGCGCATCAAATCGATAACAAATTTTTCGTCGCCGCGTTGCATTTTTCTGATTGCAATTTCCATTTAATTAGTCAAGCTCCTGACTGGCGCGGGAATTCTGCCGCCGCGAGCAATGAACGCCTCCGAACTCCAATTATTTTTGACGGGGACAATCGGGCAGTAGCCGAGCAAGCCGCCGTATTCGACAACGTCGCCGACCTTCGCGCCAGGCACGGGAATCAGTCGCACGGCGGTTGTTTTGTTGTTGACGACGCCGATAGCCGCCTCGTCCGCAATTATTCCGCTCAAAGTCGCCGCGCTCACGTCGCCCGCAACCGCAATCATATCTAAGCCGACACTACAGACGCAAGTCATCGCCTCCAGCTTTTCAATCGACAAACTGCCCGACTTGACCGCCGCAATCATGCCCTCATCTTCGCTGACGGGAATAAACGCGCCGCTCAAGCCGCCCACGTGCGAACTCGCCATAAGCCCGCCCTTTTTTACCGCGTCATTTAACAAAGCAAGCGCGGCAGTCGTGCCAGGTGCGCCACAAGCCTCAAGTCCCATTTCCTCCAAAATTCGCGCGACTGAATCGCCGACGGCGGGTGTAGGAGCCAACGACAAATCGATTATCCCGAACGGCACGCCTAATCGCCGCGACGTTTCCTGCGCCACCAACTGACCGACGCGCGTAATTTTGAACGCCGTCTTTTTAATCGTCTCGGCAATCTCCGTAAAATTTGCGCCTTTTAAATCCTCCAGCGCGTGCTTGACGACGCCGGGACCGCTGACTCCGACGTTGATAACTTTATCCGGCTCGCTGACGCCGTGAAATGCTCCCGCCATAAACGGATTGTCTTCGGGCGCGTTTGCGAAAATAACCAACTTTGCGCAACCGATAGCCTGCTTGTCGCGCGTGAGTTCCGCCGTTCGTTTGATGACTTCTCCCATTTCGCGAACGCAATCCATATTTATTCCCGCCTTCGTCGACGCCAGATTGATTGAGCTGCAAACCAAATCGGTCGCCGCCAAAGCTTGCGGAATTGATTCAATCAAAATTCTGTCGCCCGCCGTGTAGCCCTTTTCGACCAGCGCGCTGAACCCGCCGATAAAATTAACGCCAACCTCCTTGGCGGCGCGGTCTAAAGTTTCGGCGACGGGCACATAACTTTCCGCCTTGCAACTTTCGGCGGCAATGGCAACGGGCGTCACGGAAATTCTTTTGTTGATAATCGGGACGCCGTACTCCGCCTCAATCTCCTCGCCGGTCTTAACCAAAAATTCGGCGGAGCGCGTGATTTTATCGTAGACGTTGCGGCAGAAGTCGCGCAAGTTCGGATGAGCACAATCGCGCAGGGAAATGCCCATGGTTATCGTCCGCACGTCAAGCTTGTTCACGGTTATCATGCGGTTCGTTTCGAGAATATCTTCAATCGTTATCAAAATTTTTCCTCCCTAAAATTTCCAGCGCGAGCCGATATTTTTCTGCGCGGGCGAAATCTTTTTCCGTGGGATTTTTCAGCCGCGACAGATCGGAGTTGTGTTTAAGGTCGGCGGCTTTGACTTTGGCGGCAAGTTCGTTTGATTTAATCTGCGCGACGTATTCAAGGTAGGGAATTTTTTTATCGTGCGTCAAAAGTTTCAAAGCCTGCAACTCGTCCGCCGTCAACGGAATTTCCGCTTGCAACTCGTCGAAAGTTTTCGCGCTGTCCTCAACCGTGTCATGGAGCAGGGCGACGATTATCGCCGAAATATTTTCTCCGACGTTGTTTGCGACGGTCAGCGGGTGATTTATATAATCGACGCCGGCTTTGTCGACTTGCCCCGCGTGAATTTTTTTCGCGACTTCAAAAGCTTTGCGAACTCTGCCGTCCGCGTGATTGGCAAAATTTTTCATGGCTCAAATCTTGTGCATCACGTCGAAAATATCTTGGTGCTGCGTTTTAATTTCGACGCCGATAACCTCGCCCTGTTCGCGCAATTTCTGTTGCAGGTCGACGAGCCGAATTTTACTTTCCGACGCCTCGGCGAACAGAATCATGTTAAAAAAGCCGTCCAAAATATTTTGATTGATGCTGAGAATGTTGACGTTGTTGTCGGCAAGAATTTTCGTCACGGCGGCGATTATACCGACGCGGTCTCGCCCGACGACTGTCACGATTAGTTTCATTTCTATCACCTCAAGCGGAATATAGCACACTTACTTTTTGCCGGCAAGGAGATAACTTTTTTCCAGCCGCGAAAAAATTTCCTCGTCCGTCAAAGTTTCGTCAAGGCGCACCGTCAGCCACGATTTTTTATTCATGTGATAGCCGCGAAAATATTTTTCCCCGTCGAAAATTCTATCCAACTCTTCTGGCTCGACGCGCACATTTAAAATTTCAATCTCCTCCGCGCCGCCAAGTTTCAAATATTTTTTCGGGATATTGGCAATCAAAGCGTACCACTTGCGATTGTCCACGCGACGAAAAACCGCGAAGTTCGGATATTTTTCCCAGAGAAATTCGGGTTCGCCGGAAAATTTTTCGCGGATATAATCAATCAGCCGCAACGTCTGCGCGAATTTAAAATTTTCGGCGTCGAAGCACTGCGCGGCAAGCTCACTTAAAACGCGCTCATGCTCCGCCTTAACCGCGCCGACAAAACTGCCGCTCGCGCCCTCGACCAAGTGCAAGGTGTACGGTTCGCCGTCCGCGTCGAAAATTTTTGTCGTGACAGTGCCGCCCGCGTCGATTATAATCGTCAGCGTGAAGTCGTCTAAAATTTTTTGACGGCGGATAAAATTTTCCCCGTCGAGTTCAAAGCCGTTGCTCAAAAGTTTTTCGGCATTCCACATTCCAATTCCTCGTTTCCAATTAAAATAAGCGTCCTCGGCGGACGCCTAGCTGTGCGCTTTAGGTGCGGCAGAATATTTCATGTGGCGGTCGAGTGTCGACAAACCGCGATAAACTGTGCCGATGTCGATAGCCTCGCCGCGACTGGCAACGTAGCGTTCAAGCTTGCGTTTCACTCTTTGGAGCGCGTTGTCGATTGATTTGACGTGCCGCTCCAAACTCGCCGCGATTTCTTGATAGGATTTGCCGTCGAGATAAGCCATCAAAACTTGCCACTCCAGCTCGCTCAAAATCTCGGACATTTTCTTTTCGATAGTCAGAAACTCTTCGCGGCTGATTATAAGTTCTTCCGGGTCGGCAACTTTTACGCCGCTTATCACGTCAAGCAAAGTTCGGTCGCTGTCCTCGTCGTAAATCGGCTTGTTCAGCGAGATGTAAGAATTCAGCGGGATATGTTTCTGGCGCGTGGCGGTTTTTATCGCCGTGATAATTTGTCGTGTGACGCAAAGTTCGGCGAAGGCGTGGAAGCTCGACAGCTTATCGCTCTTGAAGTCGCGCACCGCCTTATAAAAACCAATCATGCCCTCTTGGATAATATCCTCTCTGTCCGCGCCGATTAAAAAATAGGAACGCGCCTTTGCCCGAACGAAACTCCTGTAGCGGTGAATCAGATAATCCAGCGCGGCGGCGTTGTCCTTTTCCTTTATCTCGACAATGAGTTCTTCGTCCGAGAGCGATTCATATTTGGCGTATTCGTCGGTGACTTCACTCTCGAAAGAATTTTCAACGTTCGATTTCATTTCACGTCCTCCATTTTCACGCGCTGATTATACTTCACGGCTTATTTTTAGTCAAATTTTTTCAGCGGCGAAGTAGGGATTTTTGCGCCGGAGGTAGAATAAAAAATTTTTTACAGCTTGACGGAGGTACAAATTTTGGGGCAAATAATTTTAGTGACGGGCGGCGCGCGTAGCGGCAAAAGTTCGTTCGCGGAAAAGCTCGCGTTGAAGATCGGGAACGGGCGGGCGGCGTACATTGCCACCGCTCAAATTTTTGATGACGAGATGAATTTTCGCGTTAAGCTCCACCAATCGCGGCGCGGAAAAAATTGGACGACGTTTGAAGCTCCCTTCGCGGCGGAGGAAAAAATTCTTGCGGCGGGGAAAAATTTCGGCGCGATTCTCTTCGATTGCGTGACGATTTACGTTAGCAACTTTCTTTGCGCCGCTGACCTTGACGACGAAGCCGAACTTTATAAAAATCTGCGCGGGCTGATTGAAAAATTAATTGACGCGGCAAAAACTTCCGACGCCGTGACGATTTTTGTAAGCAATGAAGTTGGCGGCGGCATTGTCCCCGAAAATAAATTGGCGCGACGTTTCAGAGATTTGGCGGGGCTGGCAAATCAAATGCTCGCCGCGCAGGCTGATAAAGTTTTCTTGACGGTGGCGGGCATTGCGGTTGATTTAAAACTTTTGGAGGAGAAATTGTGACCGTTGAGCTTGCCCCGACGATTGACAGGGAAAATTTTATCGACAACTTGCAAGCCGCCTTCCGCCGCGCTGACGGCTCCGATAAATTTCGGCGCGGCGACCTGCTGAAATTTTTTTCTAAGGCGGGCGCAACTCTTCTGGACATCATCGCCGATAAAAAAATCGTCGGCGGCGCGGTCGTGATTATAAATGCTGAAACGCGCCACAATAAATTATCGCTGTTCTTCGTGAACGCGGACTGCAGAAATTTTGGAATCGGCGCGGCGGCGTGGCTGGCGATTGAAAAACTCTATCCCGACACAAAAGTCTGGTACACGTCGACGCCCTGGCACGAACGCCGCAATTTGCATTTCTACCTGAACAAGTGCGGCTTCGTTGCCTTTTCGATTTACGGCAAGGACGACGTTTATCTTGCGCTGGAAAAAGTTATGGGGTGATTTGATGATTGAACTCGTCCCGACGATTGACAGGGAAAATTTTATCGTGAACATTCAAGCGGCGTTCAAAAAGGCTGTGGTCGAGGAATTCGGCGACGACGGCGAGGAAGTTATCCCGCGCGAGGACGTTGAGAAATCTTTTGCGGCGGCGGGCGCACAGATTTTCGACATTGTTAGCGACGGCGTGATTGTCGGCGGAGCGGTCGTCGTGATTCGTCCTAGTAAACGCAACGAACTGGCTCTTTTTTTCGTGAACGTCGACTGCCACAGCAAAGGAATCGGCGCGGCGGCGTGGCAAGCTATCGAAAAACTTTTCCCCGACACGGAAATTTGGGAGACCGTGACGCCCTACTTTGAGAAACGCAACCTGCATTTTTATATCAACAAGTGCGGCTTTCACGCCGTCGAGTTTTACAATCCGCACCACAAAGACCCCAACGAACCGGAGGACGACTTCCCCGGCGGCAATTATTTTTTCCGCTTTGAAAAGTTTATGGCGCGGTAGAATCCCAATCAAGGACAAATCGGAAAAAACAATAACGAATACGACACGAATCAATAACAAATCCGTATTGCCAAAAATTTTTCATGTGCTATACTTCGCGGCGGTTCAAGGGAATGAACCACTATTCAAGACAGGAGGCAATAACCATGAAGAAACTTTTCAAAGAGAACTCAGCGATTCTGTTATTCAGCACGGGGCTTTTCGGCGCGTCGCTGATGGTCGGCTTGGTGCTTCTCTACGGTCTCGAACAAATCTTTTGAGACCGCGCACACTTGAAAATTTTGGCAAAGGAGGCGCACATCATGAAGAAAAACTTCAAAGACGGTGTCCTCGCGGTGAGCACGGGAATTTTTGCCTGCTCGTTGGCAGTCGGTCTGGCACTCGTCTACGCCCTCGATAAATTGATTTAAATTTGAAAAAAACTTCCCCCATAGAATCCTCTCCAAAAAAATTCCCCACTGCATGACGCGGCGGGGGATTTTTTTATTTCCTCGTGCAGATTATCGTTGCGAAAACTTTTTCGCCGAACAGCGGGTTGATTTCCTCCCGCGATAAAAATTCTGCCTCCGGTTGAAGCTGATTCTTGATAAATTTCTGCGCGGCGTCTAGTGAACTCAGCGGCAAGGGCGTCCCGCTCGCCAAGTGCACAAAAACTTTCTGCGCCGTTTTAATTTCGTCCTCTTCAAGTATCGGGAACTTTGCGGCAAGTTTAACTGCGTCGAGTGCAGTCGCGGCGTCGCCGTAGCCGAAAGCCGCATTGCCGCGCTTGCTCAAAGAAACGTCCTTTGAAATTATCTCCAGAAAATTTTTCACGCCTCGGCAAAAAATATCATCAGCAACGTCGAAAAGCTCGGCAAGCGAAATTTGCGGACGGTTTATGCAGAACATAAAAAATTTTTCGGCGGGCACAGCGAACAGCGTATCGACTTCGCGCAGATGATTCAACGTGTAATCGGCATTAATCTTGCGCGTGACATTTTCCAAGACGGACGGCTTGCAGATAAAAGCAACGGTCGCCGCGTCGTAAGTCTTCGCGAAGGAGACGATAATCGGAACCGAAATTCGCGCCGCATTGCCCGCCAAGCCGCCGACGATAAAAATAATTTTCGCGCCGTTGAGAGCGTCGAAGATATTTTTGTAAATCATCGCCATGTCGCGGTTGAGAAAAATATTTTTCCGCGCCGTGCTCGTCAGCAAGATATTTTCGTCGTTGCCAATGGCAATGAACTCGACGGATTTATTTCTGCCGACGCCCGCTGCAATCATTTTGCTAATCGCCCGCGCACCGCCTTCGCCGAGCCCGACAATTTTTATATTAACTTCCATAAAATTTTCTCCTCGTCAATCGCTTTGCCAAATTTGGTCGCTTAAAATGTCTATGCAAGAAATTTTTCCGTCCCGCATGAAAGAGCCGGTATCCATCAGCGTGATTTTATTTGGCAGACGAATTGGATAATACCAATCGCGCTTGATGAACGGCGTGGGCGTGTGTCCGCAGATTATGTGCGCGTCGCCCCTGTAGCCGTTATAAAATTTTTCGCGAATCCAAAGCAAATCTTCTTCCTCCTGCTCCTCAAGCTTCTTTTTGGGATTCAAGCCCGCGTGCACAAAAATATATTCCTCGCCGTTGATTGTCATTTGGTGATAATACGGGCGGTCGTTTATGAATTCAAGGGCGCGCTGAAAAGCCGTGTCGTCTTTTTTGCGCCACTCCTCGAATTCAGCTTTGGTCTTGTTGCCACCGTTGGGGAGCCAGATATAACCTTCGGTGCCGCCCAGCGCGTAATAGTACAGCATCATCTGTTCGTGGTTGCCGCGCAGGGCTATGACGTTGGGCTTTTCGCTCATTTCCATTGCCCAACGAAAACAGCGCATATTTTCCTCGCCGCGGTCTATGTAATCGCCCAGCAAAATTAAAAAATCTTTCCGCTCATCAAAGTCTATCTTATGAAAAAGCGACAACAGCCGGGAGAACTTTCCGTGCATGTCGCCGATTACCAATATCCGCCGATAAGTCATTGTTTCGCCTCCCAAACTTTTTTAGATAATTTCTGTCATGGGAGTTGTTTATCCTGCTTACTTCCAATTATTCTTGCCGCCGAGGAAATTATTTTCGTCGTCCCAATCGCTGGGCATTCCCTTTGCGAAGATTACGGGCTTAGGAGAATTTTCTTGCACGAACTTTGCGACGGAGCCGAAAGTTTCCGAGTCCATGCCGCCGAAGCCGCGATTGCCCATGACGATTAAATCGTAATCCTTCGCCGCGTTTACAATTTCTTCAGCCGGCTCGCCGACTTCCACGCGGATTTTAACTTCAATCTCGTGCGGCACCACTTGCCGTAGCTCGTTCAAAAATTCGTAAGCGGCGGCGTTGAGTTCGGAGGGAATGTAGCCGCCCAAGCTCACTTGCTCGAACGCCGCAATGTCGTCTTCAATCTTGACACACATCAGCAAAGTTATCCGCGCACCCCACGCCTCGGCAATGTCAATCGCCTGCAAGAGAGCTTTGAACGCTTGCCCTGAACCGTCCGTCGGCATCAAAATATTTTTCACCAAAACTTCCGCGCTGTCGTCGGGCAAATGAATTCCCTGCAAAGTTTCTTCTTGCCGCGATTTGATTAAGTCGTTGCGTTTCGTGTTAAATCTCAAGCTCAAAAGAATTGCGACGATTGCAACGTAAATCATGAACGCACCGATTTCCGAGCTGATTTGCGATAAAGTTGCGCCGCGCTGGATTATGTCTCTCGTAAAATGAAATTCCCATGTGAGGGGAAAAACATGAGAAATCGTCACGACCCACGGCGACAAATGCGACAGCGGCGAAGTCACGCCGCCGAGGATAAATCCGCCCGGAATAAATAAAATCATGCGGCTGGAAGCAATGCCCGGATTCGACGCCGTCCACCCGATTAAAATGCTCAACATGCCCAGCATCACCGCGTAAAGAATTTGAATCAGCAGAAAATCGACGACGCGCCCGCTGAAAACTAAATCGCCCCAAACGCGCAAAATCGCCAGCCCGAAAAAGAACGATACGACCATGCACGCCGAATACGG
>JAFPVP010000108.1 GCA_017412925.1 Selenomonadaceae bacterium | reverse complement strand
TAAAAAAAGATTTTTCGCGGCAAGATTATCTTAAATTTCAAATTCAAATTGACGTCGGACAAAAAATTTCGCTCGAAAAATTTATAATTAAGCTTAATGAATTCGGTTATGAACGCGCTGATGAGCTTGATTCGGTCGGAAAATACATAATTCACGGCGGAATTGTCGATTTATTTCCGATTAACGAGCCGACGCCCTGCCGAATTGAATTTTTCGGCGACGAAATTGATTCATTGCGCGAAATTGATTTTGAAACGCTCCGCTCCAAGAAAAAAATTCAATCCGTGACTATTTTGCCGATAAAAAATTTTTCTAAGAGCAGTGAGCCGTTTTTTAGTTGCGTTGGAGCTGGCGGCACGATTATTTTCGACGAACCTGCGCGAATTTACGAAGCAATTCACAATTTGACCGTAGAAAATCCCGATTTAAAGAAAAATATTTTTACATTTGCCGATTTAATTAAGAGTGCACGCGCAAGCACGCTAATTTATTTGGAATTGATGTTGAAGAGAATAAAAAATATTGAGCCAACGGAAACTATCGGGATAACTGCCTCCAATGTCACGAGTTTTCAAGGTCAAACGAAATTTTTTATGGAGGAAATGGCGCGTTTAACGGAATTTGGGCAGAAAATATATTTTTTATTTGGCAGTCAAGCAAAAATGCTCGGCATGGAAAAACTTTTGGCGGAAAATAATTTGCGCGGAATAAATCTTCAACTCGGTAATTTAAGCGACGGATTTTCGCTCCCGAACGCCAAATTAACCGTCATGACGGAGAAAAATATTTTTGGAAAGCAAATTCAGCGGCATAAAAATAAAAAATACGCCGATTCGGGCGAAAAAATTAAACATTTCAGCGATATTAAACCCGGCGATTACGTCGTTCACGTCGAAAACGGTATCGGAAAATATTTGGGCGTCGAAACTCTCGACTTTAACGGCGTGCGCAGTGACTTTTTAAATATTCAATACGGCGGCACGGATAAACTTTATATTCCCGTCGACCAAGTCAATTATTTGCAAAAATATATCTCCGATAACGACGAAATTCCGAAATTGTCGCGCTTAGGTTCGGGTGAGTGGGCAAAAGCTAAATCCAGAGCTTCAGCCGCCGTCGAAGATATTGCCGAAAAACTTTTGGAAATTTATGCGCGTCGCGAAAGGGCGCGAGGTTTTGCTTTCGACGAAGATGACGCCTCGCAACGAGAATTTGAGGACGCATTTCCTTACGAAGAGACGCCCGATCAAATAAAAGCCGTTTTAGAAATAAAAAAAGATATGGAACGCCCGCACCCGATGGACAGATTAATTTGCGGCGATGTGGGCTTCGGGAAGACGGAAATTGCGATTAGGGCGGCGTATAAGGCGGCAATGAACGGTAAACAATGCGCAGTTTTGGTTCCGACGACGGTTTTAGCGCAACAACATTATCAAACATTTTCGGAGCGATTTGCGGGATTTTTGCCGACTGTAGACGTTATTTGCCGTTTTAAAACGCAAAAAGAGCAACGAATTACGCTACAAAAACTTCGCGCGGGACAAATTGACGTTTTAATCGGCACGCACGCAATTTTATCGCGCAAAATTCAATTTAAAGACTTAGGATTATTAATAATTGACGAGGAACATCGTTTTGGCGTGAAACAAAAAGAAAAAATACGCGCATTAAGTGCGGGCGTGGACGTTTTAACGCTCAGTGCGACGCCAATTCCGCGAACTTTGCACATGTCTTTAATCGGAACGCGCGACATGAGCCTGATTGAAACCGCACCCGCAGAAAGATTTCCTGTTCAAACGTACATTATCGAGGACGACGACGAAATTATTTCGGAGGCAATTCGCAGGGAAATTCGGCGCGGCGGGCAGGTTTATTTTGTTTATAATCGCGTTGAAACGATTGATATTATGCGCGATAAATTAATTAAAATGATTCCCGAAGCCAAAATTCGGACGGCGCACGGGCAAATGTCGGGCGATTTTCTCGAAAATGTGATGATGGACTTTTACGAAGGCGCATTTAACGTACTTTTGACGACGACAATTATCGAAAGTGGGCTTGATGTGGCAAATGCGAACACAATTATTATTTATGACGCGGATAATTTTGGTTTAGCGCAACTTTATCAAATGCGCGGGCGAGTCGGACGCTCTCATCGCATGGCTTTTGCGTATTTTGTGCACAGAAAGGACAAAATTTTGAGCGAAACGGCGGAAAAACGTCTTCAAGCAATGCGCGAATTCGCTCAACTTGGCGCGGGATTTAAAATTGCCATGCGTGATTTGCAAATTCGCGGTGCAGGAAATTTATTGGGTGCGCAACAGCACGGGCATATTGCGAGCGTCGGCTTTGAAATGTATTGCCAACTTTTGGAGGAAGCGGTTAAAAAATTGCAAAATAAATCGGTTGAAAAGCCTGACGAACCCGAACCGATAATTAATTTGCCCGCCGAAGCGTTTATTAATCGCGAATATATCTCCAATTCGGGCGATAAAATTGAAATTTACAGACGATTGGCGGTTGTTAGGGACGATTTAGAGGTAAAAGATTTGCGCGAGGAGATTATTGACCGTTTTGGAAAAATTACCGAGCCGGTTGAAAACCTTTTAACCGTCGCGAAAATTAAAATTGCCGCAAAAAATTTATCGGTGAGCTCCATTAAAGAAAAAAATCTTCGCGTCGAAATTATTTTTAACGACATGAAGAAAATTTCCGCGCAAGGTGTCATCGAATTATCCAGGATTTTCCGCCGCGATTTTAAATTTATTGAAAGTTCGCAGCGTATTTTTTTGACGCTGAAGACTAAAAAAGATATTTTAAGCACCGTTCTGAATGTTTTGCAGAGTTTAACGGGCAAATAAAATGTTAAAAATCTTTTAAGCCGAAACTTTGCAACGCGCCGATTGAATTGCGCCAGTCGCGTTTAACTTTAACCCACAAATCCAGAAAAATTTTCGCGCCGAGGAGCATTTCAATTTCGGGACGCGCCGCCCTGCCGACGTTCTTTAACATTGCGCCGCCCTTGCCGATTAAAATTCCCTTTTGCGAGTCGCGTTCGACGTAAATTGTCGCGCGGATAAAAATCGTGCCGTTGTCGCGCTCCGTGAATTCTTCCACGTCGACGGCGATTGAATGCGGAACTTCGTCTTGCGTGGCGTGCAAAAGTTTTTCGCGAATCAGCTCGGCGATAATCAGACGTTCGGGCTGGTCGGTCACCATGTCGGCGGGGTAATATTGAACGCCCTCCGGCAAAAATTTTTTCGCCTCGGCAATCAGCGCGTCAACATTTGTACCGTCCGCCGCGCTTATCGGGACGACCGCCGCGAAATTTCTGCGCGTGGAGTATTCGGCGATTATCGGCAAAAGTTTTTCGCGGTCAATCAAATCAACTTTATTCACAACCAAAATCACGGGCTTAGTCGTCGCGCTCAGTCGCTCCAAAATATATTTTTCGCCGCCGCCAAATTTCTCCGTAGCGTCGATGACAAAAAAAATCGCGTCGACTTCTTTAAGCGTGCCCTCCGCCGCCTTGAGCATGTACTCGCCGAGCTTGAATTTTGGCTTGTGGATGCCGGGCGTGTCGAGAAAAATAATTTGCGCGTCGTCCTGCGTTAAAATGCACTGAATGCGGCTGCGCGTGGTCTGCGGCTTATCGGAGGTTATCGCGATTTTCTGCCCGATAATTTTGTTTATCAGCGTGGACTTGCCGACGTTCGGGCGACCGATAACAGCCACGAATCCCGATTTATATTCCATTTCAATCCCTCCAAAGTAAAAGGAGCCGCGCTTGCGACTCCCGTTTTTGTCAATCCAGAAAATCTTTGAGCTTTTTTGAGCGGGCGGGGTGGCGAAGTTTCCGTAACGCCTTTGCCTCAATCTGGCGAATTCTTTCGCGGGTGACGTTGAAACTTTTGCCGACTTCCTCCAGCGTGCGTGCTCTGCCGTCTTCCAAGCCGAATCTCAGCCGCAATACGTTTTTCTCGCGTTGCGTCAAAGTTCCTAGCACGTCTTCGAGTTGCTCTTTTAACAGCATGAATGACGCGGCGTCGGCGGGCGCGGGTGCGTCGTGGTCTTCGATAAAGTCGCCCAAATGCGAATCGTCTTCCTCGCCGACGGGCGTCTCCAGCGATACCGGCTCCTGCGAAATTTTTTTAATCTCCCGCACGCGCTCGACCGGCACTTCCATTTCTGCGGCAATTTCTTCGTCGGTTGGTTCGCGCCCGTTTTTTTGTAGCAGGTTCCGCGAAACTCTTGTCAGCTTGTTAATCGTCTCGACCATGTGCACGGGGATTCGGATTGTGCGCGCCTGGTCAGCTATCGCCCGCGTTATCGCTTGACGTATCCACCATGTCGCGTAGGTTGAAAATTTGTAGCCCTTGTGATAGTCGAATTTTTCCACCGCTTTAATCAAGCCCAAGTTTCCCTCTTGAATCAAATCGAGAAAGCCCATGCCGCGCCCCGCGTATCTTTTGGCGATTGACACGACCAAGCGCAAGTTCGCCTCGGCGAGATCTTTTTGCGCCTCGGAGTGTTCCTCTTCGTCCTTAGATTCCATTCTTTTGGCGAGTTCTATTTCCTGTTCGGCGGTCAGAAGCGGCACGCGCCCGATTTCCTTTAGGTACATGCGCACGGGGTCATCAATCGAAACGTTATCCGGTGCCAAATCGACTTCGACGGACGGTTTCGGCGCGTCGGTTTCCTCGGAGAGATTTTCTGACGATTCGGCAACGTTAAGCGAGTCATCTTGTTCGAGCGTGGAAGTTTCGCCCGGCAAATCGGCGTCGACGCTGTCGCCCATATCCTCAATCGCCGCGTCGTCCTCGTCGGTTATCTTTATGCCTTCGCGTTCGCAGACACTAAGAATTTCGTCAATCTCGTCCGTGTCGTTTTCCAAGCCGAACGACTGCATGATTTTTTCTAAGTCGTCATAAGTAAGCTTCCCGCCGGTTTGCTTTGCTTTTTCCGTTAAAATCGAGACAATTTTTGGCGGACGACTTTTGGCGTTTTTGGCGTTGTCCTCTGCCGCAACTACCTCCACAGCTTGAGATTTTTTTTGTGCGGAATGATTTTTTTTGTTTCCCGACAGGCTGCCGTTCAAGCCGCCTTTGTCCGGCTCGACAGTTTTATTTTCTCCTGTCATAGCGCAGCCTCCTTTCAAAAGCAAGTATAATTGCTTTTCAGATTATCACTTTCTTTTTTTATCTTAAGCGACTTTTGAACTGTTTGGACGTAAGTCGCTTCGTCGTTTGGATTGTAATTGTCAGCTTGCGCGAGGAGCTGAAAATATTTTTTATCCAGAACAATTTGCCGCAAGACCTTAACCGAATCTTTGAAGACGCTAACATCTATGTCGTGGTTTGTGTTCGGTCCGCTCATCAATATCCGCGCAAGTTCCGCATTTGCCGCCTCGCTCAATTCCGTTGCCGCGCTCATTTTATCGGGTCGCCGTTCATTTGCCACGCAGTTTTCAATCCACGTAATTATTTCCCTGTGCACTTCGGAAAAAATTTCTCGCGGCACCAACGTCAGCGCGTAATCGAGCATGTCGCTTTCCTGCCACACCATCCGCAAAATATCTTCGCTTGCCGCTTTGACAACCGGATTTGTGTTTTCGGGGCGTTTCGCCACTTTGGCGGCAGATTTTTTTTCCGACTCCGTCTTAGAAAATTTTTTCCACTCTCTGGTAAGGATAAACTCGTCCAAGGCAAGGGCGGCGGCAATTTTTTTGCGATATTCGTTTCGTGTGGCGTCCGTTTCAACCTTTGTGACGACGGGCAAAATTTCCTGCAGTGCCTTGAGCTTACCGGCGGGCGTGGCGTGTTCGGTGTTGTCGAGGACGTATTTCATGCGGTAATCAATCAACGTCGCCGCATTTTTGATAAGCTCCTCGAACGCCGCTTTGCCGTGCTTGCGAACGAATTCGTCGGGGTCTTTGCCGTCGGGAATGTTGACAACGAAAACCTCCGCTCCCGCCGCCTGAACTATCGGCAGTGCGCGAATCGTGGCGCGTTGACCTGCCGCGTCGCTGTCGTAGCAGAAAATAATTTTCCGAGCGTAGCGCAAAATCAACTTGACGTGTTCGGGCGTGAACGCAGTGCCGAGCGTCGCGACGACATTTTTTATCCCCGCGCTGAACAGGGAAATCGCGTCCATGTAGCCTTCGACGACGACCGCCGCGCCCGCCGTGCTTATCGCGCGATTGGATTTGTCCAAGCCGAACAGCAAGTTGCGTTTGTTGAAGAGCGCGGTTTCGGGCGTGTTTAGATATTTGGGATTTGTATCGTCCTCGGAGCCGAGAATTCGTCCGCCGAAGCCGACGACGTGTCCGAAAACATTTGCGATAGGAATCATGACGCGCCCGCGAAATCTATCATAGTAGCCCGAAGAATTTTTTCTTTTGGCGACGAGTCCGACCGCTTCCAGTTGCTGTGGAGAAAATCTTTGCTTGACAGCTTTGTTAAAAAGATTATCCCACTCCTCGAAGGCGAAGCCCAACTTAAAAGTTTCAATCGTTTCCGTTGTAATTCCACGCGCGGCAAGGTATTTCCTGCCGACTTCGCCGCGAGCTGTCTTGATTAAACATTCGTGATAAAAATCCTGCGCGAACTCATTAATTTTTATCAGCGATTTTTCCTCGCGCCGGCGTCTGTCCTCTTCGGGCGAAGCTTTTCTTGTGGGCAGTTCGATGCCCAAACGTTCAGCCTGAAGTTTAATCGCCTCGAAGTAAGTTATATTTTCAATGAGCGACAGGAATTTGAAGACGTTGCCGCCCGCGCCGCACCCGAAGCAATAAAAAAGTCCTTTGTCGGCACTGACGCTGAAGGAAGCGGTTTTTTCGTTATGGAAGGGACAACGTCCCCAATATCGCCCGCTCCTTTGAGTGAGCTGAACGTAGCGCGACACCACCGAATAAATATCCGTCCGTTCAGTGACACGCTCAACAAATTCATCAAGTTCCGCACTTCCCACAGCCTTTCAACCTCCGTTGCCTTTATATTCCCCGCGACTTTTAATTTTCCTTTCAGACGCGCAACAATTTTTCCGAAATGGTATCGCTACAAGAAGAAATAAAAAAAGAGCTGTTCAAAGCGAACGGCTCCTTTTTATTTTAAGCGTCAATGTCAACGTCGATAATGCCCGCCGCGTAGGGCGCAACCTCATAATGCTGGAAAATAAAGTGTACGTGGAGATTTTCGTCCCAATAAAAATTTTCGGGCAAATTTTTCAGCGGAAGTGCGTCTTCAAAAAGGAAAAGTTTTTCGCTCTCAGTTTTTTCACGGAGCTTGCGTTCAATTCTACTTTTGAATTCATCGGGGCTGACACCTTCGCCGACTTCCGTTAAATAATCCATGCTCATCAACTCACCAGACGCCG
>JAFPVP010000107.1 GCA_017412925.1 Selenomonadaceae bacterium | reverse complement strand
GCCTGTTCTACCTCTTCGATAGTTTGCTTATTATTCATTGAGTCGCCTCCGTGCCAATTTACAATAATGCTCTGACAGTTCAATACCGCACCAAAATCGTCCGAGACGCTTTGCAACGACACAAGTTGTTCCGGAACCGCAAAAAGGATCAATAACCAAATCATCGGAATCAGACAATAATCGAATAACTCTGTCGGCAAGTGCTTCGGGAAATTCTGCCTCATGCCGGTCGTTACGTCTGATAGAAGGGATATTCCATACTCCGCGAGAACCCCAAGCAGCCCATTCCTCGCAACTTAAACGAGAGCGTTTAACTTTAGTTATGCCTGGCTTCCAAAAAATATAGATATATTCGAATTCATCAACGGCGCGATAACTTGACGAATGCCACTTGGAATTTTCCCAACAAGGGTCTTTTACCCAAATTCGACGGTCATAAAGATACATGCCGACTTCCTCTGCCCACTGTTGCAAAAACGAACCGACCAACTGAACTTTCGTCATAAGCGCATATTTTCCGCTGCGAACATTGTTATGTTCAAGACGCCGCTGAATCGTTTGCTCCGAACAGCCAAAAAGTTTGGCAATCTCATATCGTGTTGCAGTAGGGTATTTTTCCTTAGCCGCAAGAATCTCGTCTTTTATAATCTTAATTTTCTATTTATCCGAGAGATCAGCTTGAAATTGCGGCATTGTTGGATCCGTAAAACAAAGGATGTCGCTGATATTTATTGCGGCGAATGTTCCAGGCTTTAAAATACGAGCATGTTCAGCAAGGACTGTTTTAAGCAAATCTTGCCATTGTGCAAAGGACTGCTCGGATTCGTATTTTTTGCCGACGTGATATGGTGGCGACCAAAAGGATAGCGCGACACTGTCATTTGGAAAATTTTTTAATACACTTGCCGCATTGCCTTGAATAATTGTGTTTACATGATTCATGAGAGTTCCCTTCACTTTGGGAGAATCATTGTTCGGATTGAATTCAACACGGCTAAAATCATGACGCCCACGTCCGCGAAAATCGCCGCCCACATGTTCGCCAAACCAATTGCGCCGAGGATTAAGCATAAAAATTTTACGCCGATTGCAAAGAAAATATTCTGCTTAACGATTGAAAGACACTTGCGAGAAATTTTAATCGCGCGGGAAATTTTGCGCGGATCGTCGTCCATCAAGACAACGTCAGCCGCCTCAATCGCCGCGTCCGAACCTAAAGCTCCCATCGCGATTCCAACATCTGCGCGGCTCAAAACAGGCGCGTCATTTATCCCGTCGCCGACAAACGCAACGGAGCCACTCGACGCCGCCAAAATTTTTTCAAACTCGGAAACTTTATCGGCGGGCAGGAGTTCACTGCGATAATTTTTTATGCCCAATTCGCCCGCAACTTTGGCGGAAATTTTTTCCGTGTCGCCCGTCAACATGAAAATATTTTCCGCGCCCAACTCTGCAACGGCTTCTTTGGCGTGCGGCTTAATCGCGTCCGAAATGACGACGTGACCAGCGTACTTTCCGTCAACCGCCACGTGAATAATCGTGCCGACTTTGTAGCATTCCTTCCACGCCGCGCCGACCTCGTCCATGAATTTTTCGTTGCCGACGCAGACGACTTGCCCGTTAATTTTCGCGCGAATTCCACGACCAGAAATTTCTTCGACATCTTCAACTGTACAATCGTCGCGTTCGTTCGGATGAGCTTTGCGCAGGGAATTTGCAATCGGATGCGTGGAGTAGCGTTCGACGTGCGCGGCAAGGTGCAAAAGTTTTTCCGCGTCGAAGTTCAAATTTTTGCTGTGCACGGCGTCGACTTCAAAACTGCCCTGCGTCAACGTGCCGGTTTTATCCATGACGACCGTTTTAACTTTGGAAAGTGTCTCCAGAAAATTGGAGCCTTTGATTAAAATTCCCTCGCGACTCGCGCCGCCGATACCCGCAAAGAAACTCAGCGGAATGCTGATGACCAAGGCGCACGGACAACTTATCACCAAAAAAATCAGCGCGCGATAAATCCACGTCTCCCACGCGCCGGAAATTATCGACGGGATTATCGCCAAAGCCGCCGCGCAGATTACGACAACCGGCGTATAAATTCTGGCGAACTTCGCGATAAAATCTTCCGATTTGGATTTGCGGGAACTGGCATCTTCGACCAGCTCCAAAATTTTTGACGCGGTGGATTCTCCAAACTCTTTTGTCGTGCGAATTTTTAAGACGCCGTTTAAATTTATGCAACCGCTGATAACTTCCGCGCCGCTTGAAACTTCGCGCGGCAAACTTTCGCCGGTAAGAGCGACCGTGTTTAAAGTTGAATTGCCCTCGACGACGACGCCGTCAATCGGAATTTTTTCGCCGGGCTGAACGACAATCACCGTGCCAATTTCTACTTCGTCCGGGTCAACTTGCTCAAGCCCGTCGTCCGTCTCCACGTTGGCATAATCAGGGCGAATGTCCATCAGCTCGGAAATATTTTTGCGGCTCTTGCCGACCGCGTAGCTTTGAAACCACTCGCCGATTTGATAAAATAGCATGACGGCAATCGCCTCGGTGTAGTCGCCGTCCTCGTAAATCGCCAGCGCGAACGCTCCGACCGTGGCAATCGTCATCAAAAGACTTTCATCGAACGCGCGGAAATTTTTCAGCCCATGGAAAGCCTTCAGCAAAATATCGTAGCCGACGACCAGATACGGAATCAGGTAGAGAAAAAATTTTCCGACGCCGTGAATCTCGACAAAGTTCAGCGCGATTAAAATTGCCGCCGCGATTAAAATTCGTGCAAGATTTTTTTTCTGCTTAGCGTTCACAAGAAAATCTCACAGTCCTTTTCGACGCGCTTGCAATTTTCGCGGACACGCCCCATGACTTCCTTAGCGTCGACGCCGTCTTCAAATTCGACCTTCATCTTGAGCGTCATGAAATTCACGACGGCATCTTTGACGCCCGCAGTTTTTTTCGTCTCGGCTTCCATGAGGTTCGCGCAGTTGGCGCAGTCCACGTCGATTTTGTAAGTTTTTTTCAACTCAATCATCTCCTGTTATATAAAAGTGTATTGAAACCCGAAATGGTTTTGCTAAAATCCAAGCGGACAGGTTTCTTCTTTCAACCTCCTGTGGCTCTGTCCACTTCCAGTGAAGATTCTGACCTGCGGTTTTTCAATAATGAGCCGGATGAAGTTCTGTCTTCTCATTGTTAAACAGGTTTTGAGTCGCGAAAGTCAGAGCGTCCGAAAGGGTGGTTTTAATGTACATTGTCGGCATTGATATTGCCAAACGTTTTCATGAAGCCGCTATTATCGACTCAAGCGGCAAAATCGTCGTCAAGCGAATTCGTTTTGCCAATTCTCACAATGGTTTTCTCTCCTTCATGGACGCGGTAAGAAAACTCGACAAGTCAGCAGAATTCGGCATGGAAGCGACTGGGCATTATTGGTTGCCGCTTTACGCGCATTTGCGTCAAGAAGGGCAAAATGTTCACGTTATCAATCCTTTGCAATCCGACGCTTTGCGCAACATGTTTATCCGTCAGACCAAGAACGACACTATTGACGCGCTAATCGTCGCTGAAGTTATTCGCTTCGGGCGTTACTCTCAAGTCGCGCCGGAAAATATTGTCGCTTTACGTGAACTTTGTCGTCAACGTTTTTTCGTCGTTGATATGGCTTCCGATTTTAAGCGCAAGATTATCGCCCTGCTCGACCAAACTTTTCCCGAATACAAGAAACTTTTTTCCGATACCTTCGGCAAGCGTCAATGGAACTTTTAGCCAATTACACGACACCCGAAGAAATGTTGTCGGTCGACACTCAAACTCTTGTCGACCTTTTAAACAAAACTTCTCACGGTTACTTGGGGCTCGGTAAAGCCGTTGAAATTCAGCAAACCGCTAAAAATTCCTTCGGCATCACGCTCGCTTCTTCAAGTTTCGCGCTCATTATTCGCCAATATCTAGAGCAACTAAAATCACTTGAATCGTCTATTAAGAAATTTTCTTCTGTGCCAAAGCTCGTTGCTTATGCAGGAATTTATCCTAAATCGCGTCAATCGGGCGAATCAAAATCTGACGGACGAATGTCTAAACGTGTTTCTCCTTACCTTAGACGAGCGGTTTGGCTTGCTACTTCTGTTGCTGCTTTCAAAGACCCTACCCTTTCCGCTTTTTATCAGAAGAAACGTGATGAAGGAAAAAAGCATTTGACCGCTATCGGGCATGTTTGTCATAAAGTCCTTGCCATTATTTTCGCCGTCCTTCGTGATAACAAACCTTATATT
>JAFPVP010000009.1 GCA_017412925.1 Selenomonadaceae bacterium | reverse complement strand
TTGGTGGCGACGGCGGCGGGGTCGTTGGTGATTATCGACTTGGCACCCGTGCAGTCCGAACCTTCCGCCGAGGGAATGACGTTGCCGCTCAAGCCGCTGATGTTTTGCATGACCAAACTTTTGCCCTGACCTGCGCGCCCGATAAAACTTATGTGCAACTCTTTGCGCGCGAAACGTTCCGTCAAGTGCGCGAGACCAGCTTTGTAACTTTGTCCGACCGAATGGAAGCCGGCAGTGGAAACGCCTTTTATCCGCTCCAAAATTTCGGGCTTGCCGAAAAGTTGCAGATAAACGGGGTCGCTCGCAACTTTTGCTTGAAGTCGCTCGAAACGCCTGACTGTCTCGGAGCATTTCTCCAAAGTTTCGGAAACGGCTTTCAATTTCGCCAGGCTCGAACTTCGCGCCGCGATTATGTCGTCGATGCGCTCGGTGATTGTGTTCATGCGCATAACCTCCTTTGCGGCTATGATAATTTCAATCCGTTGCGCGGTCAAGAAATTTTTGCGCAAGAGCGGAGCCTCGTGTATAATGGCAAAAAATTTTTCGGAGGGAAAACTTTGGAACGCTACGAACACGGCGCAAGCGTGACGCTTGACCCAGTGAGCGCGCCGAATTGTTATCAAAGTTCAAACATTATCGCCGCGCTTAAACGCTACGAACACGGAGGGCAAGTTTATGACGCGGCGGGCAATTTGGGCGACTGGCTCGACTTCAGCGCGAATATAAATCCGCTCGGCTTGTCGGAAAAAATTTTGCGGACGCTGACGGAAAATCTGCGCGGCTTGGTGAATTATCCCGACCCGAACGCCTCCGAACTTAAACGCGCAATTTCCCGACACTACGACGTGCCCGAAAAAAATTTGGTCGTGCTAAACGGCGCGGCGGAATTTTTTTATCTCTATCTAAACGTGACGCGCCCGAAACGTGTCGTCATTCCCGTGCCGAGTTTTTCAGAATATGAACGGGCGGCGCGGGCGGCTTATTGCGACGTGGAATATTTCATCATGGACGCTGAAAAAAATTTTTCATTGGACATGGAAAAGCCCCGCGCAGATTGCGTGATACTCGCTCGCCCGAACAACCCGACAGGCAATTTAATTTCTGCGGAAAAAATTTTGCGGCTCGCTGAAGTTTCAAGCGTCGTCGTTGACGAATCTTTTATCGATTTCCTTGACGCCGAATCAATCAGAAAATTCGTCTCGGAAAAAATTTCGGTCGTGCAGTCGTTGACGAAAATTTTCGCGATACCGGGCTTGCGTTTGGGTTTTGCGGTCGTCGAAGAAAATTTGGCGCGGCGATTGAACTTGTCAAAGGACGTGTGGAACGTGAACTTCTTGGCGCAAAAGGCGGGCGCGGCGGCTCTGTCCGATGAAGATTTTTTGCGACGAACTCGCGCGTGGCTTGAAGTCGAACGAAAATTTTTTGTCGACAGATTGACAAATCTGCGCGGCGTGAAAGTTTTTCCACCGACGGCGAATTTTGTTTTGTTCCGACATGAGCACGCCGAAAAAATTTTAGCCGAACTGCGGCGGGAAAAAATTTTGCTGAGGAGTTGCGCGAACTTCGCGGGGCTTGATAAAAATTATCTGCGTTCGGCAATTCGTTCGAGAGAAGAAAATTTGAGGTTGTTTAATGTTTTGGAAAAAATTCTTTAAGACGCGCGAAGGTTTCGGGCAATTCGTTAGCGGCGCAGGAATTTGCGTAAACCTTTTGCTTAGCGGCGTCAAACTTTTTATCGGCTTGATGAGCGGCGCGATTTCGATTATAGCCGACGCCCTCAATAACCTGTCCGACGTGGCGACTTCCGCGATTATGCTGGCGGGTTTTCGCATTTCCGCTAAGCCGCCCGACGAAGAACATCCTTTCGGGCATGGGCGCGCCGAATATCTCGCGGGACTTTTCGTGGCGGCGGGCATGATTCTTGTCGGTGGAAAACTTTTTGTCTCGTCCGTTGAAAAAATTATCAATCCCGAAGATATAGAAGCCGGCTTGATTATAATGTTCGTGCTTAGTTTGTCCATCGCGGCGAAATTTTTTCTTGGGCTGTTTTATCGATACGCGGCGCGGAAAATAAATTCGGCGGCTCTGCAAGCGGCGGCTCTCGACAGCTTCACCGATTGTTTGGCAACTTTCGTCGTCGTCATTTCGATTTACTTATGGATATATTTCGACGTGAATATCGACGGCGGCGCGGGCGTTTTTGTGTCGGCGTTTATTCTGCGCGGCGGTTTTTCCGCCCTGAAAGAAATTTTAAATCCTCTGCTCGGCGACCGTCCCAATCAAGAACTCCTCGACGGCATAAAAAAAATCGTCACGGACACGCCCGAAGTTTTGGGCGTCCACGATTTAATTGTTCACAGCTACGGCGAGCGGCGAATTTTTGTTTCCATGCACGTTGAAATGCCCGCGACTTTGGAACTTTTGACGGCGCACGAAATTATTGACCGGCTGGAGCGCAAACTTCAATCGACATTCCAAATTTCTGCGACGCTCCACGTTGACCCCGTCGTTCAAGACGATGAAGCTTTCGACGAACACCGCGCACTTGCCGAAAAAATTTTGGCGGAGATTGATACGCGGCTGACCTTGCACGATTTTAGAGTTGTGCCGTACAAGACGGGCAGGAAATTAATTTTCGACGTGGCTGTCCCGTGGAATTTTTTAATGACCGACCGCGAGCTAAAGAAAAAATTTCAGCGGCGATTGATTGAATTACACTCCGACGACCGCGCCATTATCCACCTCGACCACCAATACTGTTGACGCCGCGCAGGTGATTGAATAGAATATTTCCGGAAGGAGAATGTAGAAGTTGATATGAAAAGAGTTTCGTGGCTTGACAGCGTCAGAGTTTTCTCTTCTCTCCTCGTGATAATCAGCCACTACGTCGTTTGCTTTAAAGACTTCGACAACTTCCCGATAATGAATTTTTGCTTTCTGTATTCGGGTTATCTCGGCGTAATTTTATTTTTTGCAATCAGCGGCTACTTGGTCAATAAGAGCTTGGAGCGTTCGTCAGGGCTGTTGAATTTTTATAAGTGGCGCGTCGGCAGAATCTGCATTCCCTTTGCAACGTCTTATTTCGTGCTCGGCTCGGCGTTGATGATTTTGGCGGTAATCGCTCCGTCGCTGGCGGAATATTCGCCGTTCGCAGATGCGCTGGATCATGACGGCTTCCCGAAAATAATTTTATTCGGAATGATTCCGCACGACATAAATCTCACAACTTTGCTGGGCTTCGGGACGGGCGGCGTTTTCGTCGGCGAGTGGTTTATCGGCACGATAATTTGGCTCTATCTGCTCGCGCCGTTCCTCAATAAAGCTGTTCGACGTGCGCCGCTTATCACTTTTGCCGCGTCGATTTTAATTTCAATCGGAACTTTTTACGCAGCGGAAGAATTCGTCAAGGCGGGAATTCTGATTCAAAGTTGGTGGCTCTTCAGCGCGCGCTTGCCCGAATTTTTAGCGGGCATGATTCTAGCCGTGTACAAAGATTTTTTTGAACTGCACCGCCGAAAAATTTTAATCGCCGCCGCGAGCTGGACGCTGATAATCGGCTCAATTTCTGTCGCGCTCAACACCGAAATTCCCGCGCTCATGCTAAGACTTTATCCGTCCTCGCCGCGCTCACTTTTGCTAAGCTTGACGACGATTTATTTATTCTTCGCGCTGATGGAGTATCTCAATCAAAAATTCCCGCCCGCGCTGGCAAAAATCAATTCGTTCGCGGGCATTTCGTATATCTCCATGCTAATTCAGCACATAATAATTTACGTCGTCACGGACAGATTGGAGTTGGCAAATTTGCAGACGTTCGGGCTGATTTACATTTGGCTTTTGATAACGGCACTAATCGTCTACGCGAGCCGCTTCATTAAAAATTTTTCCGATGCGCTCGAAAATTATTTCCTCAAGCGCAACTAAATTGTGATATAATTCTCCCGCAAAATTTTCTAAGGAGCGATTGTATGAACTTAACGATTGGCGAAAAACTCAACGGCTTCCGCCTGAAAAATTTCTCCGAGGTTGAAGAGATCGGCGCGAAGACTTACGAATTTGAACACATCAAAACCGGCGCGAAACTTTTCTACGCCGCGACCGACGACGACAACAAAGTTTTTTATATCGGGTTCCGCACGCCGCCCAAGGACGATACCGGCGTCACGCACATAATCGAACACAGCGTCCTTTGCGGCTCGAAAAAATATCCGCTCAAGGAGCCGTTCGTCGAACTTGTCAAAGGCTCGCTCAATACTTTTTTGAACGCCATGACTTATCCCGACAAAACTGTTTACCCCGTCGCCAGCCGCAACGCCAAAGATTTCCGCAACTTGCAGGACGTTTACCTCGACGCGGTCTTTAATCCGAACATGCTCGCCACGCCCGAAATTTTAATGCAGGAAGGCTGGCACTACGAGATCGATAACGCCGACGCGCCTTTGACTTACAGCGGCGTCGTTTACAACGAGATGAAGGGCGCACTTTCCTCGCCCGACGACATTTTGGGCAGCAAACTTTTGCACGAAACTTTTCCGCAGAATTGCTACGGCTATCAATCGGGCGGCGACCCCGAAGCCATTCCGAACTTGACGCAGGAAGATTTCGCCGCTTTCCACAAAAAATTTTATCACCCGTCGAACAGCTACATTTATCTTTATGGCGACGTGGACATTGCCGACCAGCTCGCCTACCTCGACCGCGAATATCTTAGCAAATTCGACAAGATTGAAGTCGATTCGGCGATTGACTTCCACCCCGCCTTTAGCGAAATGAAGCGCGTTGCTGAAGTTTATCCGATTGGCGAAGGAGAAAGTTCCGCCGAGAAAAGTTTTCTGTCGCTGAATTTGGTTGTAGGCGATACTCTCGACACGCGCACGAATTTGGGCTTGGAAATTCTGACGCACGCGCTGTTTAGCAGTCCCGCCGCGCCCGTTCGCAAAGCTCTGATTGATTCGGGCTTGGGCAAGGACGTTGACGCCGGACTTGAGGACGATTTGCGCCAGCCGACGTTTACAATCACGATGACTGGCTCCGAAGTCGACCGCGTGGAAAAATTTTATTCCCTGCTCACGAACGAACTCCAAAAGCTCGTCGACGGCGGCATTGATAAAACTTTGTTGCAGGCGTCGATAAATCTGATTGAGTTCAAGCTCCGTGAAGCTGACTTCGGGCTCGCGCCAAAAGGTTTGATTTACGGTTTGCGACTTCTTAAGACGTGGCTTTACGGCGGCGACCCCAACGCTTACCTGCGCTACGAAGACGACCTCGCGGCGATTAAGCGCGGTCTCGACGAAAATTATTTTGAGGACATCATCAAGAAATATTTCCTCGACAACCCGCACAAAGTTTTGATGACGCTCGCGCCCGATAAAACTTTTGCCAAAAAACGCGACGCCGCTCAAGCCGCTAAGCTCGCCGAAATTAAATCGAAGCTGACGCCCGCGCAGGTTGAAGAAATTATTTCCACGACGCAGAAATTAAAGCTCCGTCAACAATCTGCGGATTCGCCCGAAGCTTTGAAGACGATTCCGATTTTGAAGCGCGAAGATTTGCGCAAGGAGGCTGAAAAGCTCCCGTTGCAATTCCGCGACCTCAGCGGCACGAAAATTTTATACAGCAACATCGACACGCACGGAATAATTTATCTGACGTTCTACTTTGACGCGCTGAAAATTCCGCAGGAAAAAATTTTCCATGCCTACCTGCTGACAAGTTTGTTGGGCAACGTCGACACGAAAAAACATTCCTACGAGGAGCTGGCGATTTTAACGAACTTGAATATCGGCGGCTTCGGCGCAACTCTCCGCGCTGATTCTGAAAATCGTAAGCCGCATTCGTTCGCGCCGCGTCTTAGGGTTTACGTTAAGGCTCTCAAATCCAAGCTCGCCGAGATGACGGAAATCCTCACCGAAATTTTCAACGAAACTATTTTCACGAACAAGAAACGAATTCGCGAACTGATTGAGCAAGACCAAATTGGCTTTGAACTTAATTTGCAGAACATGGCGACGCAGATAATTTCCGCGCAACTCGCCGCCTATCAGACAAAGACCGGAGCTTACAACGCCGCCGCTTACCTGCCCTACAACAAATTCCTTAAGGATTTGCTCGCCGATTTCGACAACAAATTTGATGAACTCGTCGCCGATTTAAAAGACGTGCTCAATCGGCTGGTTAATCGCAACGGGCTGATTGTCAGCGTGACTGCGCCCGACGAACTCTATAAAAATTTCGTGCCGCACTTGGCTGGCTTGCTAAAGAGCATGACGATTGACGAATACAAGCGCGAAAATTATTCTTTCCCGTGCAAGCCGAAAAACGAGGGGCTTTACTCTCAAAGCCGCGTGCAATACGTCGGCAAGGGCGCGAACTTTATCGATTGCGGGCACGAATACAACGGCGCGTTAAATGTTTTGGAAACGATTTTGCGCTACGAATATTTCTGGACGAAAATCCGCGTGCAGGGCGGCGCGTATGGAGCCTTCGCAAGTTTCAATCGCAACGGCGCGTTGTTCTTCGGCTCGTATCGTGACCCGAACCTTGAAAAAACTTTGGAGACTTTCGACGGCACGGCGGACTTCCTGAAAAATTTCGACGTGAGCGACCGCGAAATGGACAAATATATTATCGGCACGTTGAGCAAGACCGACAAGCCGTTGACGCCGTCGATTAAAGGGCAACTCGCCGCCGACTTCTGCCTTAGAAATATCACCTACGACGACCGCCAAAAATCCCGCAATGAAATTCTCGCGGCGCGGCAGGAAGATATTCACAACTTATCGAAATTGGTTGCCGACTGCATGAATAAAAATTGCATGTGCGTTTTCGGCAACGAGAAAATTATTAAGGAGCACGCAGAAATTTTCGGCGAAGTCAAACAGGCTTTGGATTAGGTGATTCAAATGGGTTACTTGATAAAAAATAATCGAATCGTATTTAAAAATGGTCGCGCTGTTAAGACGGACGAAGCTCCACCTGAAATTTTCGGCATGGTCGACATGTTTATAAAAGACGGAATCGATCCCGAAATGAGCAGAAAAATTCTTCGCGAGACACGTGACCTTGAACCGGAGCGGCAGCAAGCTTTGATAAGTGCCATTAACATTTTGTCGGATAAAAGTCCGTTTGTTAATGCGGCGCAAAGAATGGCGGCGTATGATAATCTCTGCGAGGAACTTTCGCAACTAAACACGATGCGCGGCGGAGTCAAAGGTTTTAAAGGTTTCGTCGGCGAACAAATGCAAGCCGCCAACGCCACAGCTAACGGGCAACTCACCCGCGTCGTCGACAACAACGGACCGATTGATTTAATCTTCAAGGGCAAGAACGGGCGCAGTTATCCGCAACAGCTGAAAATCGGCTACAGACCAAAGCAGATAAATTTTTCCAAATACAAAGGGCAGACCGTCATTGTCGACAAGGGCAATCCTTACCTGCGCGAACTGCAAGCGGAGGGCGCACGTCACGGCGTTAAAGTTATCGAGGGCACCGTCACCGAGGCTGAAGCAAAGTGGTGGGCGGACGCCATGCAACTTGAAACGAAAATCACCGGCAAGAAAACTTCCGTCTTTGTCCCTGAAGTTCAAAACGCCGTGAATAATCTTTCCGCCATGCACGAGGCGGGCTTAAAGGTCGGCAAGTCGGGCGCAATGTACGGCGCGGGCTTCAGCATCGGCAGTAATATCGTCAACATGATGCGCGGCAATGTCTCGGCGGGCGAGGCGATTGGCAACGTTGCAGTCGATACGGCTGTTAGTTATGGCGTCGGTTATGCCGGCGGCGCGGTTGGTTCTGCTGTTGCGCGAACGGCGGCGGGCAGGGCGATTGGCTCTGCGGTCGGTTCGGCGGCGGCGGCGATTGAAGGTACCGCGATTGGCGGAGCAGTGACGGGCGCGGTCGGTACTGCAACGGCGGCTGTCGGCGGCTTAGCTACTTCAGCTACGGCGGGCGCAGTCGGAGCGATTGGCGCGGCAGGCTCGGCTGTCGGTGGAGCTTTGACGGCGGCGACGGCGGGTACAGCTATTGGCGGGGCAGTCGCCACGGGCGTAGCAGGAGCTACTGCGGCGGGTGTTGCCGTTGGAGCGGCGGCAGTTGCGGCGGCTCCGGTCGTGGCAGTCGGTGCCGTTGTCGGCGGACTCTTCTCACTTTTCTTTGACGATTGAACAAAATTTTTTGGAGGGCTGATTAATGAAACAAATTCCATTTAAG
>JAFPVP010000106.1 GCA_017412925.1 Selenomonadaceae bacterium | reverse complement strand
CTGGTTCGCGCCGCCAAAAATGCCCGAAAATAATTGCTAAACGTGAAGAAATTGCCCGCCGCCTTATCGAAAACAAAAAAAATTTTCTCATTGCTGGTTCGCGCCGCTAAAAATGCCCGAAAATAATTGCTAAACGTGAAGGAATTGCCCGCCGCCTTATCGAAAACAGGAAAAAATTCTTTAATAAAGGCGGTGTGAGTTATGGGGACTGAATTCTTGGACGATGTGGCGATTTATCTTGAGGAAGTGCGGCGAATACCACTTTTAAGCGCGCAAAAGTTTCACACGTTACTAATTAGGGCGGCGGACGGCGACGAAGAGGCGCAACTTGAGCTTGTGAGCGCGAATTTGCGTTTGGTCGTCAACATAGCGCGAAATTATATCGATCAAGGCGTTTCGTTCTCTGATTTGATTCAAGAGGGCAATATTGGGCTGATGAAAGCGGTAAAAAAGTTCAGCACGAAGGGTTCGGCGACTTTTATCGAATACGCGGAAGAATGCATAGAAAAATCGATTGTTCGGGGCTTGCGGGAGATGAATCCGTCGGCGCATGTCTCGCTTGACACGCCGATTGACGAGAGAACTTATAATGATAAAGATAAATTTGCGGTTGAGGGCGATTTTGTTGAGGGTTTAACGCTTGCGGACTTCGTAGAGGACAGCGCGACGCCCACGCACTTTGATCGCATGAATTATTTGCAGATGCGCGAACTTCTCGGCGAAGCTATGAACACGTTGACGCCGCACGAAAGAAAAGTTTTGTCGTTGAGATTCGGTTTGGAAGACGGGCGCACCCGCACTCTTGACGAACTCGCGAAAATTTTCAAAGTCAGCAGCGATAACATTCAATCCGTCGAAATAAAAGCCCTAAGGAAGCTTCGCCAGCCCGATTGTTCGACCAGATTGCGCGATTTTTATTGACACTGAAAAAAACTTGAAAAAACCTTTGCAATTTGTTGAACGCTATGCTAAAATGAGTGCACTTATAAAAAGTTAAACCATTTTATCGGAAGGGCGATTGTTTATGGGATTAATGGACTGGATAAAAAAGATTACGGATTATATCATACCGCCGGTTGACCAGGAAACCGAAGATGAGACCAAGGAAACTAAAAAAGTTGACGCGAAAACCGAAGAATCGAAGCCCGCGCAGGAGCCGCAACCTGCTAATCAAGCTCCGCAACCTGCCGCACCCAATTTTCAGGCAGAAAAGCAGCCGACGACGGGCGGTTTTGCTCCAGGTTTCAACAACGGGACAATGAGTTTCACTCGGCACGGCGGAATGGTGACTACTTCGGAAAATGGCGTGACAAGTATGGGCGGCGTGCGCTACGAAGCCTATAACAGCGACACTTCTGAAGCCTCCGTAAGACCGAGTCTCGCCGTCGTTAAAACTCCTTCGCTGACCATGAAGATTTATGCGCCGACGAAATTTGACGATCAAGTTAAACAGATAGCCGACGACCTTTTAAAGCACAACGCGGTTATCGTGAACTTCGAGAGCGTCGACGAAATCGAACAACAGCGCATTGGCGACTTTATTATCGGTGCCGTGTACATGATTGACGGGCAAGCGGAAATGGTTTCGAGTAAAATCGTGCTTTACGTGCCAAAAGGCATAGAGTACGAGAGTGCTGCCGCGAAAATTCCCATGCGTCGTTATAATTGAGAGGCGAGTTAAAATCAATTCAGTTCAAAAATAAAAAGCGGGCGCTGAAAAGTTGCCTGCTTTTTGATTAGGACGGAGGGTTAAGTTGAGATACGAATATTTGACACAAGAGCGCGCTCCGATTTTGGAGGCGTTGATTAAAATGAAAAACGCGCGGCTGGTGCCCTTCGACGTGCCAGGACACAAACGCGGACGCGGAAATAAAGAACTTGCAGATTTTTTGGGTCAAGCGTGCCTAGATGTCGACGTTAATTCGATGAAGCCGCTGGACAATCTTTGTCACCCCGTCAGCGTGATTCGTGACGCGGAAATTTTAGCGGCGGAGGCATTCGGGGCGGCGCACAGCTTTTTTATGATTGGCGGGACGACTTCCTCGGTGCAAGCGATGATTCTTTCCACGTGCAAGCCCGGCGATAAAATTATTTTGCCGCGCAACGTTCACCGCTCGGCGATTAACGCGCTGATTCTTTGCGGAGCCGTGCCCGTTTACGTCAATCCGCAAGTCGACGAACGTTTAGGCATTTCTCTGGGCATGAAAGTCGAGGAAGTTATCGCCGCGATAAAAAATAATCCCGACGCCAAAGCCGTTTTGGTCAACAATCCGACTTACTACGGCATTTGCTCCGACATTGCCACGATAACCAGAGTTGCGCACGAACACGACATGAAACTTTTGGCGGACGAAGCGCACGGCACGCATTTTTACTTTAATAAAAAACTTCCGCCCTCGGCGATGAGTGTTGGCGCGGATATGGCGGCTGTTTCCATGCACAAATCGGGCGGCTCGCTTACGCAAAGTTCGCTACTCTTGACGGGCAAAAATATCAACGCGGGCTACGTCCACCAAATTATAAATCTCACGCAATCGACGAGCGGCTCCTATCTTTTAATGGCGAGTTTGGATATTTCGCGGCGGAATTTGGCACTGCGCGGCGCGGATATTTTTAATCGCGTGATTGAGCTGGTCGAGTACGCCCGCGACGAGATAAATTTTCTGGGCGGCTGGTATGCTTACGGCAAGGAGCTTGTTGACGGCGGCGCGATTTTCGATTTTGACGTGACGAAGCTATCAATTTTTACGCGCTCCGTCGGTTTGGCGGGCGTCGAAGTCTATGACATTCTGCGCGACGAATATGATATTCAGCTGGAGTTCGGCGACATTGCAAACGTTTTAGCTTACGTGTCAGTCGGCGACCGCGTTAAAGATATTGAGCGGCTAGTCAGTGCGCTTGCCGATATTAAACGGATTTATCGCAAAGACCCGTCGCGCCTGATGAAGGTCGAATACATTGACCCGATTGTCGACGCCGCGCCCAAGGACGCCTTCTACGCAGAAAAAAAGTCCCTCCCGATTGGAGAGACTGTAGGGAAAACTGCCGCCGAATTTTTGATGTGTTACCCGCCGGGCATTCCGATTCTTGCGCCGGGCGAGCGGATTACCAAAGAAATTTTAGATTACATTCGCTACGCTAAACGCAAGGGCTGTCAAATCACCGGTCCCGAAGATATGACGATTCAGCGGCTACAAGTCATGGCGTGACAAATTTCCAATGATAACCGCCTGCAGTTTTCTTTCGTCCGTGTAGAGCATGTCCTATTCCGCTATTGTGAATTCCAAAATGGTCAGCCGCCTCGCGCATACTTCTGAAAACTTCGCCTGTCTCGACACAGCGGACGGGTTTGGCAGTTGTTTTGGGAGATTTCTTAAATGGTGTCAGGTCGAGATTTTCTTTGACAAATTCCCAATGATAGCCACCAGCCATTTTAACCTTTCCGTTCAGTGCACGACTTATTGAGGCAATAGACGTGCCGACGCATTCAGCGGCTTTACTCATAGTTTTAAAAACTTCCTGTGTCTCCATACAACGAACAGCTTTGCCGCGTTTCTGTTGAGGATTCTTTTTGTATGGCTTGTGTGATTGCTTATCGACAAATTCCCAATGAAACCCGCAAGCTTTTTCATATTCCCCATTTGAGGCATGACCGATAGTAGTACTGAACAAGCCAAAAATTTTTGCCGCCTGAGCAATGCTCTCGTAGATAACGCCCGTCTCAACGCATCGAACGGGCTTTTTCTTCGGCTTTCGAGTTTCTTCGGGGCGAATGTTGGCTTGACTACCGTCAGCGAATTCCCAATGAAAACCTGCCGCCGTGAAAGATTGACCATGTAAGACGGAAGAAATTGTTCGACTGTTTATGCCCACGGCTTTTGCGGCTTCGGCAATGGTATGAAAAACAATTCCCATTTCAACGCATCGCACAGGCTTTTTTGTTTTGCTTTCGCGCGTTTCACTTGGACGCTCGTCAGCGTATTCAAAATGAAGTCCACCCGCCGTAACTTGTTTTCCATGCAGAACATTACAGAGAGACGATTCATTTATATCGTAAGCATTGGCGGCGGCGCATTGGCTCGGAAATACTCGATTATCTTCCACGCAACGCACAGGCTTTCGGCTCAGCTCCCGAATGATTTCTAGATTTTTCTGCGTGAACGGATTCCCTTCCATACAAACGTTGTATTCAGGCTTTATAACTTCGATATAATGAAGCTCGCGTTCGTCAAGTTCCTCTTCCTTGCACTCTTCCAAAATTTCAAAGCGAAAATTTTCCCAGCCGTAAAGCTCAATGTCTTCTCTCAGTTGAGTGTTGGACGAACAGCTCTTGTGTTCTTTCATGCGGTGTTTAAGACGAACGCTCTGCCCGATATAGTGTTTGTCATTTTTGAGGCAGGTAATCATGTAAATTCCGACAAGGTCGCAAGACATTTTAGTCTCCTTAAGTTCTACACATAACAATAGCGTTATTATGTTGTGTAGTCTGCATTGATTTTGATATATTGAAAACTGAGGTCACAAGTGTAAACCGTCGCCGCCGCGTCACCGAGACCAAGTTCAATATCGATAACAATGTCATGTTCAGAAAGGATTTTTCTCGTAGCCTCTTCGTCGAATTTCGTGACGAGACCTTTCTCATAGACGACAATATCACCGAATTTGATAATGACTTTTTCGGGAATGATTTGGACGCCCGAATAGCCGACCGCGCAAATAAATCTGCCAACATTAGGGTCAGTACCAAATATCGCCGTTCCACATAGCGGGGAATTGGCAACAGCCATACCGACTTTTTTTGCATCCGCGAAACTTTCCGCGCCCGTGACGTTGATTGTTATAAATTTAGTCGCGCCCTCACCGTCGGAGGCAATCCGCTTTGCCATCTCTACGCAAATATTTTTCAGCGTCTCATAAAATTTTTCGTAATCGTCGCCGCGCTCGACGATTTTTTTATTGCCCGCCGCGCCGTTCGCCAAGACGACAACAGAATCGTTCGTGCTCATATCACCGTCAACCGTCATGCAGTTAAAAGAAACTTCGGTAGCGTCGCGCAGAGCCTGTTGCAAAAGTTTCTGGTCAATGTCGGCGTCGGTGGTGATGAAGCAAAGCATTGTCGCCATATCGGGGCGAATCATGCCGGAGCCTTTAGCTATCGCGCCGAAACGAACTTGAACGCCGCCAATTTCAACTTCAGTCGCGCAAGCTTTGGAGTAGGTGTCCGTCGTGACAATCGCGTTGCCGGCGTTGACGGAGCCGTCCTTGGAAAGATTTTTCACGGCGTCTTTAATGCCCGCTTCCATTTTGTCCATCGGCAAATTCGAGCCGATAAGACCCGTCGACGCAACGATAACGTCATCTGCGCGGCAATTCAATTCCTGCGCGGCAATCGTCGCCATTTTCTCCGCGTCGCGAATCCCCTGTTCGCCCGTGCAAGCATTGGCACAACCGGCATTAGCAACGACAGCATGAGCCGTGCCCGTACCGACGACAATTTTGCTCAAGTGGACGGGAGCCGCCGCGACTAAATTTTTCGTGAAGACGCCCGCGACCGCCGCTTTCTTTTCCGTGTAGATGACAGCCACGTCAAGGTTGCCGTTCTTTTTGATACCTGCGCGGACGCCCGCCGCCGTGAAGCCTTGCGGATAACAAACGCCCGCCGTCTTGTGAATATCGCTAAACATTTTTTTGCCTCCTTAAGGATACATGGGGACAACGTCAAGGGCAACGCTCTCGTAAAAGCCCGCCGCTATGTTGAAGTTTTGAACGGCTTGACCCGCCGCGCCCTTAACCAAGTTGTCAATCGCGGAAAGGATTATAACACGTCGCGTGCGTTCGTCAATGTGCCAGCCTATGTCGCAGTAGTTGGAGCCGCGCACAAATTTAGTTTCGGGATAAGAATTTCTGCCGAGCAGACGAATAAATTTTTCCGCACCGTACATTTTCTGGAAGGCGGCGTCAATCATCTCGTCGGAAATATTTTCCTTAATCGTGGCGTAACACGTCGCCAAAATTCCGCGCGACATGGGAACTAAATGCGGCGTGAAATTTATAATCGTCTCCTCGCCGCCCAAATCTTTTAAAGCCTGTTCGATTTCGGGCGTGTGGCGGTGGTGAGCGACGTTGTAAGCTTTGAAATTATCGTAGAGTTCGGAAAAATGGTTGCCGAGTTTTAAACCTCTGCCCGCACCCGATACGCCGCTTGCCGCGTCGACGATGATTGAGTTCGTGTCGATAAGGTGATGCTTGACGAGCGGAGCCAGCGCAAGGATTGAAGCCGTCGTGAAGCAGCCCGCGTTGCCGATAATTTTTGCGTCGCGAATTTCTTCACGATAAATTTCCGCCAGCCCGTAAACTCTGTTTGCGTTCTTGTGCTTGTGCGGAACGTTATACCACGCCTCGTAAATTGAAACGTCGCTGAAACGATAATCCGCGCCGAGGTCGATAATCCTGACGGGCAAATGCTCCAGCTTGAGCCCGACGTCCATGGCGTGACCGTGCGGCAGGGCGATAAAAATAAATTCACTGTCCTTGCCGATGTTTTCAATGTCCGCCAAAGATTCGAGCGTTAAATCGCACAGCCCGCGCAGGTGCGGATAAAGTTCCGAAATTTTTTTGCCCGTGTGACTTTCCGAAGTTATGTGCACGAGTTGAGCTTGCGGGTGCCGATTGAGTATCGAGAGTAGCTCCGCCCCCGCGTAGCCCGTCGCGCCGATTACACTTACTTTTACCAAAATTTTTCTGCCTCCTCAAAATCTATAAATCGTAAAAAATCTTGCTTGCCGTTTAAAATTTGTAAAGCGAGGCGTTTATCGGCTTATTATTCGTCGCATTTACCGCCAAGTTCCGTATGAGCTGTTTAAACCGCGTAGCTCTTTTTTGCCCGTCCAACCAAGTTTCAAAGTCGATTGGCGGTGCAACGGGCGCACTTTCGCAAGAAGCCACAAAGTCAGCGCACGCCAGCCTAATCCGTTCGGCAAATTTCTCGTGCCCGCCGGGATTTGAATTTGGATCGTCAAAGTTAAAAGCATACTTGCCGGAGAACAAATCTTCCGCCGTCGTGTGATTGACGTAGGGCAGGAAAGTTGAAAACCTGTAATTCGATTGGATATTGTCGGAGATCAACAAAACGGGTGTTCCAACTGCCAGGGTGGGTAGCGTCGCGTGAAGTCGGTTTGTCACGACGAGAGAGGCTCCTTGATAAAACCTTAACAGCCCCTCGACTAAGGCGCGCCGCGAATTCCAATTCGGCGGGCAGGGTATGTTCGGTATGTGCGAGGTGGCTACAGCACCTTTTTCCGTGTGTTCCGCGACAAATTTTTTAACTTCCGGCGGCAATTCCGATATTTTTTTTGATGCATGAGAAACGAGCACGGTTTCCTTTTTGGTATGCTTCCTGACGAAGTCGACCATTTCCTCCGGCAAATCTATCAGCACAATTTTTCCGTGATGATCCACGTTCGGGAAGGGCTTAAAAGTCAGCGTGAAACAGCCCGACAAGTACGCCACTATTCCTTTAGACTCCAGCAATCTTACGGTGCCTTCGTCACGGCAGCCAACCATGGTGAATTTTTTCAGCCACTCCAAGCCGTAATCTGTCAAGGTAATTGATCTCTTGCCGCCAGCCGTGAGGTGAAACGACAACGGCAAAAGGTGTAAATACGGGGACGGCGGCCAATTAAGCGGCAAATGAATATACCAGCCGCCGAGGATAGCCGCGACCCTCTCGCCCGTAGGAGTATAGAAACTGTCGAGGTGTTCGCGGTCAATCAAGTAATCGACGTGCGGCAAAAAATTCGCCATCGCGCAAGATTGAATATCATCACCGATATTGTCCGTGTTAAAGTAAACAATCAGTCCGTATTTCATAAAAAAAATTTCCTCCTAAAAATTTGAATCGTTTTTTTTATTGCAACTCGCTAGTTAAGATGGAGGTGAGCGGTGCTGTTCATCAATTCGACCGTGGAATTTCCCTCGTCGAAGCGCAGAATATTCAAAGCCATATTGAATTGCGCTATCGCCCACATTTTTCGAATCGGCATACTGAGAGCCGCGCAGAGCATCAGCCGAATCGCCGCGCCGTGCGAAACGATGACGACGTTTTGATTTTCGTGGTCGGCAACAATTTCGTCCAACGCATTGAGCACCCGCGCTTGACACTGCAGGAAAGTTTCGCCGTTCGGGGGATTGACTTTGTCGGGACGCGTGAAAAAATGTTCAAAGCCGCCGATTTCCCTAACCAACAGCACATTGAGCGGCACGCCTTCGCAGTCGCCGAAATTAGTTTCACGCAAGCCGCGCTCCAATTTCACGGGCAGATTGAATTTCTCCGCCAAAATCTTCGCCGTATCGACCGCTCGAATCAAGTCACTCGAATAAATTGCGTCGACGTGTTGGAAGGGCGCGTGATCCGCCAGCAAATGTGCCTGACGAATTCCCTCCGCCGTGAGTGCTATGTCCGAATTACCCTGAAGAATTCCCGATGTGTTCCATTCGGTCTCGCCGTGCCGAATCAAAAATATTCTCGTCACTTGAAACGCCTCCCGTGGTTTTTTCGGTTAAGATAGCAAAAAATTTTTTGAAACGCAACATGAAAATAAGCCGTGCGTGTGGTATCATAAGCGCGTTAATTTTATAAACGGGAGAAATTTAAATGGAAACGATTAAACTTAAACCCGATGAGCAAAATATTTTGGACAGCGTTTACGGTCGGCAGAGCGGCTACAGCCCGCGCCACCTTGAAGCGATTAGAGATTTGGACGCGAACGAGAAAAAATTTTTCGCGGGAAAAAATTTCGTGTCGCCGCATTTTTTCATGCAGACGCTTTACAAAGTTCGCGGCTCCGTCAGCCCGCTGAAATTTAATCTCGCCGTCAATCATCTGCTAAACGATAACGAAAACTTGCGCGCCAATTTCTGCAACGTCGGCACGCGCACGGTTAAAGTTATCAATCCCCTCGTCACGCCCGAAATTATTTTCCGCAACCTTATTCAAGCTGAAGCGGACGAACTTGACGACGAGTTCAGAAAAATTTTGGAGGCGGATATGCGCCGCGATTGCGACCTGCGCCACGACCCGCTGATTAGATTCGCGGTGTACAAGACGAGCGCGGAAGAATTCGCCGTGCTTGTGACGCTTGCGCAAGTTATCGCTGACAGCTTCGACGCCGAAAAACTTTTTGCTGACGTCTTGAGCTTGCCCATTGAACCTGCGCCGAAAAAAATTCCCAACGACTTGCCGCCGAAGAATCAAGAGGCTATTCGCGACTACTGGGCTAAAGTTCTCGACAAAGCCCCGCCGCTCGACGAATTGCCCTATGCACGCGAAGGACGCGGCGCACGTCGACAAAGAGCTTTCCGCACGACAATTCCCGCCGATATTCTCTCCGACCTGCGCGGGCGTGCCCAATCCAATCGCGTCATGCTCACGGCGATTTTGCAGAGCGCGTGGGGTTTTATGTTGCAGTTGACGAGCGGCAGGCGCGACAGCCTTTTCTGCCAAATTCTTTCGGCGGCTGATTCCTCGCTCAATCTAATTCCCGTTCGGCTTATCGGCGAAAACAATTCGACCGTCGAACAAATCGTTCGTAAACAATTTCGTCAGCTTGTCGTCTCGCAACCGTACAGTTGCGTTGATTGGGCAGATTTGGAAATTTTATCGGAACGCAGGAAAAAATTATTCGACCACTTCTTAAGCTTTAAAGAATTTCAATCCAGCGAGCTTAATTACGTCGAAACGCCCGCCGAAGAGCGCGGCAAAATTATTTCGCGCAACTCTTGGGACGCGCAGGGCATGAAACTCGGCGTCTACTTCCGCTATTCCGAAAAAAATTTGTCCGCAACTTTCCTCTACGACGAACGGCAATTTTTGAACGGCGGCATTAAGCAGTTGTGCGAGCGGTATGAACTTATCCTCCAGCAAATGCTCGCCGATTGGAACGCAAAATATTCCGAGTTCATGCGCCGGCTTGCCAAGCGCGTTGAATTGCAGCCGCAACAAATTTCCTGCGAAGACGAACGCAAAAAAATTCGCGACTTCCTCTCGCAACTCCCGATTCTGCAGGGACGTTACGAGGGGACAATCGACTTGTTCGCGGGCAATGCGGAACTTATCACGCGCTACGAGGGCGACAGGATTTCCGGCGACTTGCTCAAGGAGAAATTTATTTTTGTCGTCAGCGGCAAACTCGTGCGCAATGTGGACACCGGCGACGGCTGGTACAATCCGATTGATGTTGTCGGGAAAAATTCTTTTGTCAATCCGACTAATCTTCTTGACAAGCAACGGCTCACACTTTCCGCAGAAGTTTTGACGGAGCAGACGGAACTTTTGCTTTTGCCGCGCGACGTGCTGATTGAAACCGCCCGCAAAAATTCGGAAATCGCGTTGTCGCTGATGAACTTCGCGCTGGAGAAAATGGAACGCTGGCAAATTCTCTGGTTGCAATCTTAATCGGGGGGTGAACTTATGAACAGAATCAATCGCTACCCGACCGACGCGGAGGCAAAAAGTTTGATTGTGGAAATCGGGCGGCGCATGTATATGAAAAATTTCGTCGCCGCCAACGACGGAAATATTTCCTGCAAAGTTGATGACGCGACGATTTGGACGACGCCGACGGGAGTTTCCAAAGGCTTTATGGCGGAAGACGAACTGGTCAAAATGCGTTTGGACGGCGAGATTATCAGCCAGGGCGAACGCGCTCCTTCCAGCGAAGTTAAAATGCATCTGCAAATCTACGCCGCAAGAGATGACGTCGCGGCTGTGTGTCACGCTCACCCGCCCGTGTCGACTTCTTTTGCCATCGCCGGCATTGGTCTCGACCGACCGATTTATCCTGAAGCCCTCGTAAATTTGGGCGCGGTGCCCTGCGTCCCTTATGAAATTCCCGGCTCTCAGAAACTCGCCGACGCCATTTTGCCCTACGTCCAGGCTCACAACGCTATTTTGCTGGCAAATCACGGCGCAGTTACGTGGGGCGCGTCGCTCATGGAGGCTTGGTATCGCATGGAGTCTGCGGAGCATTACGCAATGATACTTATGTACACCGGAAACATTATCGGGCGGGCAAATGAACTTTCGCGCGAACAGATAGCTGAATTGATTCCGAATTGCGGAGGAAAATAACCGTGAACATCATGAATTACGAGACGGTAGCTTTCGACGAGCAGGAAGGCGCGCTACTTATCCTCGACCAAACAAAATTGCCCGCCGAAGTAAAAATTTTGCGGCTGACGGAGCAAAAAGATATTTGGCAGGCAATTTATCTGTTGCAAGTGCGCGGTGCGCCGGCAATCGGGGTGGCGGCTGCCTTCGGGCTGTATTTAGCGGCAAAAAATATTCGGGCGGCGACGTGGGAAGAATTTTTTCCGGAATTCCACGCGGCAAAAGAATATTTGAACTCCTCACGACCGACGGCGGTGAATTTGTCTTGGGCACTGAACCGTATGGAAAAAATTGCCGTTGATAACAAAAATAAATCCGTTTCCGAAATCAAAGAGCTGTTGCGCAAAGAAGCCGCCGCGATTAAGACGGAAGATATATGGATGTGCCGGCAAATCGGCGAACACGGGCTAACTTTGCTCAAAGACGGCGACGGAATTTTAACTCACTGCAACGCGGGACAACTTGCCACCTCGAAATACGGCACGGCTCTGGCTCCGATTCACCTTGGGCGCGAACGCGGCATGAATTTTAAAGTTTTTTGCGACGAAACTCGCCCGTTGCTGCAAGGAATTAGGCTTTCCGCTTTTGAACTTATGGCGGACGGCGTCGATACCACGGTAATTTGCGACAACATGGCGGCGCAAGTCTTAAAGAACGGCTGGATAAACGCGGTTTTCGTCGGCTGCGACAGAGTTGCCGCTAATGGCGACGCTTGCAACAAAATCGGCACCTCCGGCTTGGCTATTCTGGCGAAATATTACGGCGTGCCCTTCTACGTGCTCGGTCCCACGTCGACAATCGACATGAGCATAGATACGGGCGACGAAATTGTCATCGAACAGCGACCGGCGGAAGAAATAACCGAAATGTGGTATCATCAGCGCATGGCTCCGCAGGGCGTCAAAGTTTACAATCCCGCGTTTGATGTTGTCGACCACGAACTTATTGCCGGCATCGTCACGGAATACGGTATCGCCCGCCCGCCCTTCAACGAAAGTCTGCAAGAAATTTTCCGCAAAAAATTTTTGAGATGACCGCTCGGCTCAAAAGACAAATTCCCATATTTGGGAATTTGCACTTTGAACACTCAAAACGCCTTTCGAGGCGATTTTTTTTTGCTCGCAAGCCGCCAAATTTAATTTTTAGGCAAAATTTTTCCGTTCAAAGCCACTGAAATATAATTTAGACAAAATTTAGGCTGTAAAGTCTGAATCAGCGGAAGATTTTTTGTTTGACAGGGAAAATTTCTATGATAAGATTCGTTTAATGCTACCAGAAGAGAAAACAGTGACATTCTGCCGTTGACTGATGAAGAATTAGTAAAATTTAAACCTGCGCGGCTCCGTAGACAAAAAAATAAACTCGCAAGCTGAAAAAAATAAATCTCTGTCGAAAGCGGCGGGGATTTTTTTGTTGCGTTGACGATTTTTATAAAGTGCGCTAAACTTTGCGGCGAAAAAATGTTTGAGGTGATTAATTTGAAGTATGAAGCGGTAATCGGTCTCGAAATTCACAGCGAATTGAAGACTGACACGAAAATTTTCTGCGGATGCGCTACGACTTTCGGAGCGGAACAAAATACGCACACTTGCCCAGTTTGTTTGGGACTTCCCGGCGTGTTGCCGACGATTAATCGGCGCGTGGTAGAGTTCGCAATCAAAGCCGGGCTTGCTACCAACTGCAAAATCAACAAGTACAGCAAATTCGACCGCAAAAACTATTATTATCCCGACTTGCCAAAGAATTGGCAGACTTCGCAGTACGATTTGCCGATTGCCTACGCCGGTCACGTCGAAATTGACGTTGACGGCAATAAAAAAGTCGTCCGCCTCACAAGAATTCACATGGAGGAGGACGCCGGCAAGCTCGTTCACAGCGGCACCACGATTAAAGACTCTGCAAGCTCGAATGTCGATTATAATCGCACGGGCGTCCCGCTGATTGAGATTGTCAGCGAACCCGATATGCACTCCGCCGCCGAAGCCCGCGCTTATATGGAAAAAATCAAGTCGATTCTCGAATATATCGACGTTTCAAATTGCCGCATGGAGGAGGGCAACCTCCGCGCCGATATTAACGTTTCATTGCGCCCCGTCGGCTCTGAAAAGCTCGGCACGCGCACCGAAATGAAGAATATTAACTCGTTTAAGGCTCTCGAAGACGCGATTAACTACGAAATCGAACGGCAAGCGGAAGTTCTCGACGACGGCGGCGAAATTATTCAAGAGACGCGCACTTGGAATCCTGAAAAAGGAATTACGCAATCGATGCGCAGTAAAGAGGACGCGCACGATTATCGTTACATGCCCGAACCCGATTTGCCGCCGATTGTCACGACTGATGAGGAGATTGAAGCGTTCAGAAAATCTTTGCCCGAACTGCCCGACGCTCGCCGCGCACGTTTGATTAAAAATTTCGGTTTGAGCGAGTACGACGCGGGAATTATCACGAGTTCGCGGGCTATGGCGGAGTATTTTGACGTTGTTGTCGACTTCGGAGCCGACGCGAAAGCCGCCGCGAATTGGATTATGGGCGACCTATCGAAAAATTTAAACGCGGACGGTTTGACGATTGAAAATTCGCCCGTCGACGCAAAAAGATTGGCGAAAATGATAAAATTAATCGCGAACGGCACGATAAGCGGCAAAATTGCCAAAACTGTTTTCGCGGAGATGTGGAAGTCGCCCGACGCGCCCGAAAAAATCGTCAAGGACAAAGGTTTGGTGCAAATTACGGACACCGGCGCGATTGAAGGCGTTATAGACGAAGTTATCGCAAAAAATCCAAAGGCTGTCGAAGAATATCGCGGCGGAAAGAAAAAAGCCCTCGGTGCGCTCGTCGGTCAAGTCATGAAGCTCACAAAAGGCAAGGCGAACCCGCAAATCGTCAATAAATTGCTCGAAAATAAGTTGGAGGCTTAAAAATTGAGCGCAGAATTATATCAAAATGATTTCCGAAGTTCACGCAGAAAGATTTGACGCGCACATGCAGGAACTCGCAAATAAAAAAAAACGCCGTGCGGAATTTTCTTCGGCTTCGAGGTCGTGCCAAACAATGTGACGACTAATGTCCAAGGATTGCGCAACAGAGGGATAAATCTTTCGTGCGTCATCGTTCTTGCAGACGTTCAAGCCGTCGTGCTTAGAAAATTTGTCGATATTCCTGTCATAACGCTCGAAGATTTTCCGCACTTTGGAGAAAAAAATTTCCCAGCCAAGCCGCAAGAAATTTTTGTTGTAAGTCTCCAGAATCTTGCGTTCGCGGATTATTTTGCTAGTCACGGTATGGAAGTTTTAACTTACTCCGACGACGGAATATTTTTCTACACGATGACGCATTTGCCCGAACTTTACAGCGTTTACGGCATGCTCGGCAGCGACGAATCCAAAAAAGATTTCTGCGCGGCGATTAAAGGTCGGCTCACGGGAAAACTTTTCGATTTTCGTTTCGCTTCGGAGCCGCAATATTTTTTGGAAGGTTTTTATCCAAGCGCGGGCGACATTGCCATTGACGGCGGGGCTTACGACGGGGCGACGGCGATTTCTTTTGCAAAATGCGGCGCGAAAGTTTTTGCCTTCGAGATGGACGCTACTAACTACAAAAATTGCGCGGCTCGCCTTAATGGTTCGGAATTTGACATTACGCTTGAGAATTTCGGCTTGAGCGACAAGGAAAGTGTCGAAAATTACGCGAGCGGCGGCGTGGGTAGCCACAGAGATTCACACGGAAATTTGAAGGCAAAATTCATCGACTTGGACACTTACGTTGAGAAAAAAAATTTGCCCCGCGTCGATTACATCAAGCTCGACATCGAAGGCGCAGAATTGGATATGTTGCACGGCGCGGCGAAGACAATTTCTCGTTTTAAGCCGAAAATGGCGGTCAGTGCCTATCACAAGGGGGAAGATTTGTGGACGCTGGCGACTTATATAAAATCTTTGCGCCCCGATTACGAATTTGAGTTCCGCCACTACCAAATTGATTGCACGGATTACGACCTCAACGACGAGGAACGCGCGATTTTAAAATATTTCGGCTTAAGTTACCTCATGCCGACGGCTTGCGAAATGGTTCTCTATTGCCGCTGAAAATTTTTACACGCTTGAATAAAATTTCTCGCCGCGCTCGTGCTGCCCGCAAAGTGAATGTGCAGATACGAGGCGACGAGATTTTTTTTGATTGCGCCCGCGAAATATTCTTTGCCCGTTCTCATGCGTCGACATTTAAAAATTTTTTCGTCAGAAGTTTCCGCCGCCGAAAAATGAAATTCATGCGCGTGAATATTATCGCCCGCCCTGCCGATAATGCAATCTTTTAAAATTTCCGCCTCGACGTAGCCGACGGTCTGCAATTTATTCGTCATGGTCGCCACTCCGTCAAGCACGCCGCACATTTCAAAAATTTTTCCGTCGAAGTCAATCAAACGGCTCATCAAATACATAAAGCCGCCGCATTCGGCGAAAATCGGCAAATTATTTTGCGCCGCGTGGAAAATTTCTGCGCGGAGATTTTTATTTTGCTCAAGTTGCGCAACGAACATTTCGGGGAAGCCGCCGCCGATTATCAAGCCGCTGATATTTTCGGGCAAATGTTCGTCGTGTAGCGGGCTGAAGAAAATAATTTCCGCGCCGAGCCGTTCAAGTTCGCTAAGCCCCGCGCCGTAGTAAAAATTAAAGGCGTCGTCCTTCGCCACGGCTATTTTTAAGCTATTAGCTGTTAGCTGATAGCTGTTAGAAAATTTTTCGAGCGGCGCAGACGTTTTTGCAAGGTCAATCAGCGCGTCCACGTCAACTTGAGCCTCGACAGCCGCGCAGATTTTTTTAATCACGTCGACAGAATTATTTTCAGCAGTGGGAACCAAACCGAGATGACGTTCGGGCAAAAAAAAGTCGTCGTTGCGTTTAATCGCGCCGAAAATTTTAATTCCGAGTTCGTTAAGCGCGTCGACGATAATTTTTTTGTGAGAATCGGAGCCGAGCCGATTTAAAATCACGCCCGCGAAGTTAATTTCCTTGTCAAATTCTCTGAAACCGAGCGCAACCGCCGCCGCAGAAGTGCCCATGCTTTTTGCGTCGATGACCAAAACAACCGGTGTGTCAAGAAGCTTGGAAATTTCCGCCGTGGAAGAAACTCCGCCGCGCCCGCCGTCGTAAAGCCCCATAACGCCCTCGATAATCGACAAATCCGCGCCCGCCGAAGTTTCAACGAAAATTTTTTTAAGTTTATCCGCGCCGACGAGCCAGCTGTCCAAGTTGTGAGAAATTTTTCCGCCGGCGAGGGAGTGCCAGCCCGTATCAATATAATCGGGACCGACTTTGTAAGGTTGAACGTCAAGCCCGCGATTTTTCAAGGCGGCGAGTAAACCGGCGGTTATAGTTGTCTTGCCGGAGCCGCTCTGCGTCGCGGCGATTATCAACCGAGGAAAATTATAGCTCATTTTAAATCAGCCCCATTTAAAAATTTTATTAACACACACACTACCGTACTAAAGGCCGTCATGGATGACGACCGTTAGCGTTGCGGTTACTTTTAAAAAGTAACCAAACAGTTAGCGCGCTCAAACCTTTAAAGAGATTCAGCCACTCGCCGCGTCCTAACTGTTCCCCCGCTTTTAAAGCGGGTCTTTGAAACCTTTATTGTGAAAGAAAGGTTAATTCCCGCGTGAAGTGTCCAGCAAGTAGAGAATCGCATTGACGGCGGCGACCGCGATAGAACTTCCGCCTTTAGTGCCAGCCACCGTGATAAACGGAACGTCCTTTTGCGCGGCAAGTTGTGCTTTTGATTCCGCCGCGCCCACGAACCCGACGGGAACTCCAATTATCACCGCAGGACGAACCTTTTCCTCGCGAACGAGCCGCAAAACTTCAAAAAGCGCGGTCGGGGCATTGCCAATGGCGACAATCTGCCCGTCAAGCCGCTTGCCAAAGCTCCTCATCGCCGCCATCGATCGAGTTATGCCCTCGCGCTCGGCTAATTCCCGAACGTCGCCTTCGGAAACCTTGCAAAAAATTTCCCCGCCAAATTTCGCCAGCGTCCGCAAACTTATCCCGCGCCGAACCATTTCCACATCCGTAAAAATATTTCCGCCGCGCAAAATTGCCGCCTTCGCCGCCGAAATCGCTTCGGGGTGAATTTTTATTATCGGCGCGTAGTCCACGTCGCCCGACGCATGAATTATCCGCGAATAAATTTTCCGCTCCTCGTCCGTCAACGCCAAATTCGCCAAATGCGGCGCGATTATCTCCATGCTGCGTTCCTCTATCGCCATTGGCTTCGTCATGAACATAAAATTTCTCCTCTCAATCTTTTTCCGCCGTGATTATCCAAACCGGATTCAACGCCTGCGTCATGTCATAGGCGCGAATTTTCTTCAGCCGCGTGATTTGTACTTGAAACGCATCGTAATTCCAGCCGTGCTTCCTGAAATAGTCCAATGCGCCCGCCGACGTCTGAATCGTTATCGCATTGACCACGATTCGCCCGCCTTTTTTAATTTTTAGCTCGTCAAGGATTTTTTCTATCTTCCCGCCGCTCCCGCCGATTATAACCGCGTCCGCCGCCGGCAATTCGCTCAAGCCCGCCGGTGCCTCCGCGCAGATTATCGTCACGTTCGACACGCCAAATTTCTCAACGTTGCGCTTTATCAGCTCCACTGCCTCCGCTTTGCGCTCTATCGCAAAAATTTTCCCCGCCGGTGCCAGCCGCGCCGCCTCGACCGTGATTGAACCCGTGCCCGCCCCCACGTCCACCACTACAGAATTTTTTTCCAGCCGCGCCACCGCCAGCGTCAATATTCTTATCTCCTGCTTTGTCATGGGCACGTTCCCGCGGATAAATTCCTCGTCTCTTATCATCTTGCGGCTCACTCCTTGCTTTATAGAAATTTTTTCGCTAAAATAATTTCCGTGATGTTCTACTTCTCCCTTGGGAAAGGAGGTGATCATCATGTTTACGATTTTCGTGGCGACCGTCGCAGCAACCGTCGTGGCGAATGTCATTTCCCACTTCGTTTGCAAGTGGCTCGACAGGCATAATAAATAGCAGAGAGCCGGCTTGGTTATCGTTACCCCAAACAAAACGAACAATCTTATTTTAAAGTTTGAAGCCCGAGTGGGAGCTCGGGCTTCTTTTTTGTGATGTTCTCATCATGCTTACGATTGTAGTTATCTTCGTAGTAATTGCAGTTTAGCACAGCGAAAATTTTTTTGCAAGGAGTTTATTCCATTGCTTTTACGTGTCGCTCGATAAAAGCTATCTCCGTCTCCGTCAAGTTGTATTTACAATAAAGTTGCGCGTCGACGTTCCCGCTCCAATCGATGTCGCTGTCCGCCGTAAAATCTTGCAGCGGAACTTTTGCCCAAGTTTGCGGCGGATTGTGCTGTGTAACCTTCAGAATGCCCAGCATTGCGCGGCAAAATTTGCTCTTTATGTATGCTAGGCAAGCCTCTGCCTCCGCCCGCGTATCGAACGCTCCGACGCTGATAAACGTCTGTGTTGCGCCGACAAGCGGCGTACTCAACACTTCATATAAATTTCCTGAGCCGTTTGACTTTGGCAAAAAAATTTTGTACTTGTCCAAGTTCGTGTCGTTGCGGATATAATCGCGACGAATCCATTTGAATGCGCGTCTCATTTTTGTAAGCCCAAGAATTTGAATGTAATCGTACCCGTCGCTCGGCTTGTCGTCGAAAAAATATTTTTTAAGCTTATCGAAAATGTTCGTCGTCAAATCGTCGGCGTGCCCGCTACTCAAAAGTTTTGCGGCGTTCGGATTGTCTGCGTGAAATTTTTCGCTGAAATGAAAACTTTCGGGCGGGTAAATAATTTTACTGAGCGAGCGAAAATTTTTATCGTCGACGCAAATTTCATCGTGAATAGATTTTAATTCGGGAAAAGGAATGAACGTTCCAATCGTGCCGAAATTTTTTGTATCGTCGCGGAGCGTGACGGCAACTCCGCCTTTGATGTCGACACCGCGAAAATATTTTCTGGGGTCGGGCGCATAGTCGAGAACTTTAAAGTGCGGGTCGTTGAGCATACGGCGATTAAAATCTTTGGGCGTCTTACCTGCATTGAATAAAAATCTAGCGGGCGTGATGAAGACCGCCTTGTCAGAAATTTTTTTTGACGCTTCCATAAAGTAATGGTAAATGGGGTTGTCAGACGTGTCAGCCGTTTCCTCGTTGTAGGGCGGGTTGCTGATGACGTAATCGAATTTTTTCATGTTGAAACCTCCAAAAGAAAATTTACCACCGCCGCGCCAATCGATAATCGTCGGGGCGAAGAGCGAATCGGGCTTGGACGTGCCGTCGAATTGGAAAAAGTTAGCGGCGACAATTTCGGCGACTTCGGCAAGGTCGGAATCGGAAAAATTTTTGATGGCTTCGGCAAAGGAGAGCAAAACGTTGGCGCGGGCGATAATCAAGCTGTCGCCTTGGAGTTCGTATCCGTAGACGCTTTGAACGGCGCGTTTAGCCTCGTGGAAATTTTTGGCGGCGCGGAGTTTTCTGTCGAGAATGCCAGCGCGGCGTTCGGGTGGAATATTTTCGCCGGTCTCGGCGTCGTAGCGGCTGGTGACAAAAGGAGCCTCGCCGCAAGCAATTTCAATGTAGCGAGAATCGATTTGGCGGTCGTCGATTGCGTCGACCATGAACTTGACGAGGTCGCTCGGCGTGAAAACTTCGGCGACAGAGCGCGTGCGGGAAATTTTTTCGGCGTCGTCCTTTTGAGCGCGGGGTTTAATCGACGGCAAAAGTTTTTTGGTGAGCTGTGCGCCGTTAAAGATAATATTGCCGCCGGAGTTCATGTCGCGCAGGAGAATTTCAATCACGTCGACGAGCGGCTGTTCATTCCAACGAATCATAGTTGCTCCTTAAATTTTTCCGCCATTATACCACAAAAAATTTTGCGCGTTGAAGGCGGATTTTTTTTCCGCGCTGTGATATAATTTGCGGCGTTTAAAGATTTCTATAGAAGGTTGCAAATGATGAAGTCGTTTAAAGTTATGCTTGTACCGAACAAGCACCAAAGAACACGCCTTTTTCAATTTGCTGGCACAGCTCGCTTTGCTTATAACTGGGCATTGCAAAAAGAAATTGACGCCTATGAAGTGGGCGAAAAATTCATCAGCGGTTATGATCTGACTAAGAAATTTACTGTACTTAAGAATTCGGGCGAGTATCCGTGGCTCAAAAGCATTTCAAGCCAAGCAACCTTTCAAGCGGTGCGTGATTGTGCAGACGCTTACATAAAATTTTTTAAGAAGCAAAGCTTGCGACCGAGATTCAAAAGCAAACGTCGCGGCGACTTCAGCTTTTATCAAGCTGCAGACAAAATCAAAATCACGACGACACATGTCAAGCTTGAAGCAATAGCGACGAGCAAACGCAAGAATCGTCAACGGTTGAATTGGTTCAGACTTGCCGAGCATGGACGAATACCCGTTGGCGTGAAATATTTTAATCCGCGAATCACATTTGACGGTTTGAATTGGTGGTTGAGCGTGGCGATTGAATTCGCCGAGCCAAAGCCCGCTGAAAATTGCGGCGAAGCTTTAGGCATTGACTTAGGCGTAAAAAATTTGGCGACATGTTCCGACGGCACGACTTACTCGAACATCAACCGAACAAAAACAGTTAGAAGATTAAAGAAGAAATTACGGCGAATACAGCGTTCAATTTCGCGTAAATATGAGATGAATAAATCGAAAGGAGGGAGTTACCAGAAAACACGCAACATTATAAAGAGCGAACGAAAACTTTTACGTATTCATCACCGATTGGCTGACATTCGGCAAAATTATCGGCACCAAATCACGAGCGCAATTATCGGACGAAAACCAAATCCGATAGTGCTTGAAGATTTGAACGTGCGCGGAATGATGTCGAATCGGCATTTGGCAAAAGCGGTGCAGGAGCAAGGTTTTTACGAATTCAGACGGCAGATAGAGTATAAGGCGACGTGGAAAGGTTTGCGCGTCGTCATCGCCGACAGATTTTATCCGAGCTCAAAAACCTGCATTGCTTGCGGTCACGTGAAGAAAAATTTGCACTTGTCCGAGCGAATTTATCACTGCGAAAATTGCGGCAACGTGATTGACCGTGATTTGCAAGCGGCGATAAATCTCAAAAGATACGTGAGCTGATTGGTTGAAAATCTACCCGTTCGTTAGCGGGAAATTTAAGCCTGTGGAGCGTCATACCAAACGCAAGTAGTTTTTTGGGCAAAAGCGGACGCGACGAAGCAGGAATGAGACGGGAGCTAATTGCTCTGTAAGTTCTCAGTAACGGCTAAGAGTTTTTGTAACTTTTTATAAGTTTTCAGTAACGGATGCATTGGACAATAACGAAAAACCGAAGCGAAATATTTTGCCGATAATCTTCCTAATCTTGTGCTTTGCGGCGTCGGCGTTGGCGGGAGCGTTGTTCGCGTCGTCGAGCCTGTTTGATGAAAAAAATCCCGTGCGGCGAATCGTCAACAGCGACAAAGAGGAGGAGGAATTGATAAAAGCCAAAGACAAATCGATAGTAATGATAATGGGCGTGGACAAGCGCGAAGACGACGTAGGGCGTTCGGATACGCTGATGATAGCGACGATAGACCCGCGCCTTGACCAAGCGACGTTACTATCAATCCCGCGCGATACTCGCGTAAAAATTCGTGGGCGCGGCTACGACAAAATTAATGCGGCGTTCGCTTATGGCGGCGTCGCACTGACAGAATCGACCGTTGAAAATTTTTTAGGCATAGACATCGACCATTACGTCCAAATCGACACCAACAGCTTTGTAAAAATAATCGACGCGATCGGCGGCATTGACATCGACGTAGAAAAGCGCATGTACTATGAAGACCCGTGGGACGACAACGGCGGGCTGGTGATTGATTTATATCCAGGTCAGCAGCACATGGACGGAAAAACCGCCGTGACTTATGTGCGCTATCGAGATTCGGAGGGCGATATTGGTCGCGTGAAACGGCAGCAGGCATTTATGGCGGCGTGCATGGATAAAGTTACTTCGCCGGAAATCGTGCCGCGTATCCCGAAAATCGTCCGCGAAATTATCGACGCGGTAGAAACGGATATGTCACTGCGCCAACTTTTGGAGCTAGCCGGTTCACTCAAGGCGGCGCAACAAAACGGATTGCAAACCGACATGGTGCCGGGCTACCCGCTCTACATTGACGACATAAGCTATTGGATTCCCGACGTGGAGCTTTTAAGAATTTCTGTAGCCGACGCGCTGGATATTCACGTTGACCCGCGCTTGCGTGAACGTTTCGAGCGTGACGCCCGCGAGTACAGAGACTCAATCCCCGACGGCGCGAAGGATATTCCGGAAGGCGAGGACACAATCGGAGCACCCGTCCGCGAAGGCAGAGACCGCCGCCGCCTTGACGACCGCACGACGATAAGGGACAGCCGCTTTTCCGACGAACGCACTAATTCGATTGAACGCCGCAATTATTCCGACGAACGCACCAATTCGATTGAACGCCGCGATTATTCTGACGAACGCACGAATCCGACTGAACGCCGCGATTATTCTGACGAACGCACGAATCCGACTGAACGCCGCGATTATTCCGACGAACGCACCAATCCGATTGAACGCCGCGATTATTCCGACGAACGCACGAATCCGACTGAACGCCGCGATTATTCCGACGAACGCACCAATCCGATTGAACGCAGAACTTACGAGGAACCGCAAATTGAGCGGCGAACCATTCCAGAAGTAGACGAGGCTTTTAACGAACCAACACGCGACGAAGCACCTAAAACGAGGTAGAACCCATGATAAACTTGACGGACGATTTGTATTTGGGGACGGGCATGCACAAGACTGTTTACGTGCACCCGACCGACGCGCACCTTTGCGTAAAAATTTTGCACGCGGCATACGACGAAGATTTAGAGCGCGAACTCCGCTATCGAAAGGCTCTGGGCAAGCGTGCCGATTCAATGACGCTCCTAACAAAATATTTCGGCGAAGTCGAAACTTCCAGAGGCAAAGGCTATCTTTTCGAGCGCGTGGTTGATTATGACGGCAACTCAAGCCGCGACATGATCAATTTTTTCGAGCAGACAATTAAGGACAAAAAAAATTTGCCCGCCGTGGAGAAAATTCTGCTGGACTTCAAGCGCGTTTATTTCGAGGAAAAAATTCCGCTGGCGGGCATTGACGCGAGCAATTATCTTGTGCAAAAAATTTCTCCGAGCGAGTGCCGCGTCCGAATAATCGACAATATCGGCACTTCCGCGTTTATTCCGCTGGCTTATTACTTTGATTTTTTTGCCACGAAGCGGGCGCGAAAATATTGGCGCATGTTTATGAAAGATGTTGGCGAGCGGTACCGAATTTTATTTTCGGAAGAGTTTTTGAGAAAGTTGGCTGAAATATGAATCGAACGACGCGGACGGCGGTAAAAATATTTATAATCGCGGCGGCAACGGTGGCGTGTATCGCGCTGGCGTATTATCTCGGCTCGAATGTCACGGGTCACAAGCTAGCGACGGCGTCTGACAACATGAATTATTCGCGGTGGCTGGAAAAATATTTTGCGTTGACGCGGGCGGCGGGCTTGCTCAATGGGCTTTGTGCGCTGGGCTGGTTTTTGGCGGCGCGATTTTTTTTCACGGTCGATGAGGCGGCGGACGCGGGCAAGAGAATTTTTTGGGCGGCGTTAATGGCGGCGTCGCTTGCGATAAATTTGGGCGTGGCGCATTTCTACGCACCGCTCCTCGGCATAAAACTCAACGGAATAATTTTCGGGCTGTTCGCGGCGATATTCACGGGCGCGGGCTATTGGTTGCTGACGATTTTTACGACGCCGCTCGCCTTCAAGTACACGCCGCTTGGCGCACAACTAATTTTAAGCAGAACACACAAAGTCGATTAAAAAATTTTTTCCGGAGGGACTTTCATGAGGAAAATTTTTTCATTGATAATCACGGGGATAATTCTGTCGATATTGTTCAGCTGTGCGCCGACGACAGCAAAAAGTTTCACCATTGAGCAAGCAGTTCGTATCACGGCAATGGAAAGGGGCACGCGCCCCGCGCCCAATACTTACCTTTCCAAAAAATATATCCGCAATCACCTGAAAAAATTTCGCAACGGCGTTTCAATCGTAATGGGCTTGGAGAGTTACAATAAATACGTTGTTCCGTCAAAGACAATCGGGCGGGCGGACGGTTGCTTTGTCATGCCGAAATATATTTGCGACGAGATTGATAAAAAATTTGGCGGCGACATTTCCGTTTACGAAAAATCTTTGAGCTTCACGGAAGGATATTTTTCCTCGCAAGGCGGCTTGGTCAGGCTGGATATTTTTGACATCTCCGATTTAAATTTGCGGATGCCCAGCGGCAACGAGGAAGGCGCGAATTCTTATTGGTTGCCGGGCGGTTTTACCATGGGCGCAATCCCCGAAGCAGTCGTCGACCCGATACCTAAAGAGCGCGCGCGAGTAAGATTTTATTGACGGAGGCGGTTATGAGTTATTTTTTTATTTCAATCGGCGGCACCGGCTCGAAGGTCATGGAAAGTTTAACGCACCTTTGCATTGCCGGACTTTTGCCCGAAAACGAACGACTTTATATCGCGGCGATTGACCCTGACGTCGGCAACGGCAATTTGGAGCGCACGTCGACCGCGCTGAATAATTTTGCTGTCTTCCAAAATTTTTCCGTCGGCAACGATACGCCGCTGTTCAAAAATAAAATTTCAATCGTGCGCCCGTTCCCGTGGAACCCGACCGGTCACGATAAAAATCTCGACGACTTGCTGGAATTTTATCATCACAGCAACACGCCCGTCGGCAAACTCTACGAAGTTCTCTACACAAAAAAAGAGCGCGAGACCACGCTCAATGAAGGCTTTCGCGGGCACCCGTCGATTGGCTCGGCTGTCCTCGCGAAAAAATTTGATGATGGCTCGAAGCTGACCGCGCAGATTGAAAAAATCGTCGGCGAGGGCGAGAGCGTAAAAATTTTTCTGGCGGGTTCAGTTTTCGGCGGTACGGGCGCGGCGGGACTTCCAACGATTGCCCGCTTGCTGAAGAATAATTTGGCGGATTATGCGGACAGAATTTCAATCGGCGGCGTGCTGATTCTGCCGTATTTCAGCTTCACGCCGAACGATAAATTTGACGAACTTTTTGCCCGCAGTGAAAATTTTTTGCCGAACACCAAGGCGGCGTTGAAGTATTATTCGGAGAAGGAAAATCTTTTCGACGCGACATATTTTATCGGCGATTCGGTCATGACGCCCGTCGGAGAATTTTCCGTTGGCTCAGCTAATCAGCGCAACGAGGCGCACATCGTCGAATTTTACGCGGCATTGGCGGCGGCTGATTTTTTTGCGCGACCGCTCCACGCGCCGAAAATTTTCAAATACATTTGCCACCACGAGCGCGATAAATTTTCTTGGAGCGATTTCCCCGCGTCGAGTGAACGTTTCGTGCAGTTCGCGCGATTTATTTTTGCCTACGTCCACTTGATTAAGCCGGTGCTGAATAATTTAATTTCGGGCGACGCAAAGCCTTACAAATATCCGTGGTTCGTGGACTTTTTAAAGGACGTTGATTTGACTGCGCCCGACGTTGTGAATTTTAATTTTTATGCGGAGGCGTTCGCGGCGTGGCTCAAGCAGATTGAAACGCTTGACGGGCGCGAAGTTTTTTT
>JAFPVP010000105.1 GCA_017412925.1 Selenomonadaceae bacterium | reverse complement strand
TTGGACGTGATTTTATCCCAGCTTTCGACCTTGGAGGTGACGAATAAATGAGTGGATTTTTTTGGGGAGCCTTGCCCTACATCGCCTTTGCAGTTTTGATTCTCGGCACGGCTTACCGCTATTGGACGGGCGAGCGCGGCTGGTCAACTAAAAGCAGTCAATTTCTCGCTAAGGACAGCTTGAAGGTTCCGATTTGGCTTTTCCATTTGGGCTTGCTTATGGCGTTCGGCGGTCACGTGATTGGCATTTTGATTCCGAAAAGTTTAACGGACGGCGTCGGTATCAGCGAACATCTTTATCACATTATCGCACTTAGCGGCGGCATTCCCGCAGGAATTTTATTCTTGGGCGGATTTTTCCTGCTTATGCGACGCCGCTTCGACAATCCGCGCATGAAAGTCAACACCTCCACTTCCGACGGCGTGATTTATTTTGTGTTGTTCCTCGCGCTGATAACGGGCTTTGGCGGAACTCTTTTGAACGCGGTCGGTTTATTGGGCGACGAATTTAATTATCGCGAATGTATCTCGCCGTGGTTCCGTTCGGTGCTGGCAATGAATCCTGACGTGTCGTTGATGAGCGACGCGCCGATAATTTTTAAATGCCACGTGCTGTGCGCTATGGCGACGATGATTATTTTCCCGTTCACGCGGCTGGTGCACTGCTTGAGCTTCCCGTTTGAATATTTCATGCGGAGCAACATAATTTATCGCCGCAAATAATAACAGAAAAAAAAAGCCTTCTGCGATAGAAAATTATCGTAGGAGGCTTTTTTGATGTGATTTTAAATTTTACGGACGAGGCTTGCCGCATTCCGCACACCTACTTTTAAAAAGTAGGCAAACAGCGTGTGTCGAATTTTATTAATCGTTAAATTTTAAGGTCTGGGCTTGCCGCATTCAGCGCAGAATTTGCCTTTATTAACCGCGCCGCATTCGCATTTCCATTCGTTGCTGACGGGTTTGGGTTTGCCGCACTCGGAGCAGAATTTTCCTTTGTTAATCGCGCCGCATTCGCACTTCCATTCGCTGACGACAGGCTTAGGCGCACCGCACTCCGCGCAGAAATTCCCGCGATTTTCCTCGTGACCGCAAGCCGAACATTTCCACGTGGGCGGCTTTTGTTGCTGTTGATTATTCTGCTGTTGTTGCTGTTGAGCCATAGCGAATAAATTGCCCGCGTTGATTCCGCCAGCTTGCGCCGCCATGCCCATGCCCATGAAGCCCGTCATTGCTCCCGCAGTGTTTTGAGCCGCGCTCTGCATTGCCGAAGCCTGCGCGCCCGTCAAGTGAGCCGCCGCCATTGCCGGATTACGGAGCGCGCCGTTGCGTTGCATTTCCTTAATCATCTGCGCATCTTCTTCGCTCGCGCTGACATTGGACACGCCGAACGACACGACTTGCAAGCCGCGCAGTTCGCTCCATTTTTTGCTGAGGACTTCGTTAAGCGCGTCGGCAAGTTCCTGCGTGTGCGCGGGCAAGGCGGAATATCTGATACCCATCTCCGAAATTTTCGCAAAGGCGGGCTGCAGAGCCGTCATCAATTCCGTTTTAAGTTGCGCGTCAATCTCGGAGCGGTTGTAAGTGTCTTTGACGTTGCCGCAGACGTTCGTATAAAACAGAATCGGATTGACAATTTTGTAGCTGTAGGAGCCGAAACATTTAATCGCGATGTCCACGTCAAGCCCGATATTGTAATCGACGACGCGGAAGGGAATCGGGGTGGGCGTGCCGTATTTGTTGCCGATAATTTCCTTGGTGTTGAAGTAGTAAATGCGCTGGTCGCGTCCGGTGTCGCCGCCGAAAGCAAATCTATCCTTCATGGCGAAGAAAATATCCTGGATACTTTCCGCGACGGTTTTGTTGTCGTTGAAGAATGACGGTTCAGTAGATTTATCGTAAATGTATTCGCCGCTGTCGGCGCACAGTTCAAGGACTTTGCCCTGCTGAACAATCATCATGCATTGCCCGTCGTTGACGGCGATTTTCGAGCCGTTGGTTATGATGTTGTCGTCGCCGTCATTGGAGCTCCAGCGGCTGGATTTGCGCCTGTGACCTTTGGCAACCAAAATTTCCGGCGAAAGACTATCGCAGTAAAAAAATTCTTTCCACTGGTCGCCGAGCACACCGCCCGCCGCCGCTAATGCCGCTTGAATTAATCCCATAAAACCTCCTCCTAACTCAATGACGATTAAATTTTAAATCGTGTGCAACCTTATGGAAGAAGTGCCGCCCTCGCCGTATTTCATGCCGGCAGTAAGGATAACGAGGTCGCCCTTTGCTACAAAACCTTTTTCGAGTGCGCTGGCGGAAGAATAATCAATCATCTGGACAATATCGAGCCACGGCGTGCCAGGAATCGGATAAACGCCCCAACGCAAATTCAAATGGCGAGCAACGTCTTCGCTCTGCGTGAACGCGATAATCGGAGCTTTGGGCTTGTACTTGGAGACGACGCGCGTCGTGTAGCCCGAACGTGTCGGCGTGATGATTGCTTTCGCGCTCAATTCGTAGCCGAGCTGAACGGTTGCATGAGCAATCGCGTCGGTGTTTGAATGTTTTCTGTGCATTCCCTTCTGCAAGAAAATTTCTTTGTATTCGAGAGATTTTTCAATGCGCAGGGCGATTTGATTCATCATGGCGGCGGCTTCGACGGGATATTTGCCACTTGCCGTTTCGCCGCTGAGCATGATGACATCTGCGCCGTCAATTATCGCGTTGCCAACGTCGGAAACTTCTGCGCGGGTGGGTCGCGGATTAATCGTCATGCTCTCCAACATTTGCGTTGCGACGACGACGGGCTTACCAACAGCGTTGCACTTCTTGATAATATCTTTCTGGATAATGGGCACGTCTTCGGCGGGAATTTCAACGCCCAAATCGCCGCGCGCAACCATGATTCCGTCGCTGGCTCCGATAATCTCGTCGATGTTCTTGACGCCCTCAAGGTTTTCAATTTTGGAGATAATTTCCATGTGCCCGCCGTTTTTGACGATTAAATCGCGCAAGGCTTTTACGTCGGCGGCGCGCTGAATGAAACTTGCCGCGACAAAATCCATATCGTTTTCTATGCCGAATAAAATATCGCGCTCGTCCTGTTCGGAGATGGCGGGCAGTCCCAGCGCAACTCCAGGCGCGGCGACACGTTTACGGCTACTCATCTTGCCGGAATTTAAAATCGTCGTGTAAATATTTTTGTCCTTAATCTCGTCGATTTGAAGTTCGACAAGCCCGTCGTTTAAAAGGAGTTTGTCGCCGACTTTAACTTCGGTGTAAAGCAATTTGTGCGTGACGGAGGCTTGAGTTTCGTCGCCGAGAATATCCGCGTTGACGAGCGTGAACTTGTTGCCTTCGACGAGCTGAACCGCGCCGTCTTTGAATTCGCCGAGCCGCATTTCCGGACCTTTGGTGTCGAGAATCAGCGAAATAATTTTGCCCGTAGCTTTGGCGGCGGCTTTTACTGCGTCAATGCGCTTTTTGTGCCCCGCGTGGTCGCCGTGCGAGAAGTTGAAGCGGGCGGCGTTCATGCCGTTTTCGATTAGCCCCTCGATAACGCCTGGCGCGTCGGTCGCGGGACCCTGCGTGCAGATTATTTTTGTCTTCTTAAACATAAACAACCCTCCGAAAAATTTTTTTCATTATATGATAACGGCAGACTAAAATCAATAATACTGTGTACTTTAGCCGCCGCTATCGACTTGCAAAAAGTTTTGTGTTAAATTGTGGCGAAATTAATGGAGGTGGAATTATGGCAGAATTGCTCTACACAATCAAAGCGAACACTCCGAAGGAAGAAATTATCCGTGAACTGCGCGAGCACCCCGAAATAAAATTTGTGTCGCTGGTCGGCATTGACTTAGCTGGCAACGACACCGACGAAAAAATTCCCGTGCGCCTTTTTATCAAGGACATCGACGAATTTTACGCGGGCACGGCAGTTCAAACGGACGGCTCAAGCGTCGTGCTGCCTGGTATCGCCACGCTCAACAACGCCAAAGTCGACATGCCCGTTGACCCGTCGGTTAATTGGTTCGTCGATTACAACTTTGAACACTACGACAACGTGACTAATCGCCCCGTCGGCACGTTGAGGATTCCTGGCTTTTTGATTCACGAGGGCAAGCGCGTTGACAGCCGCGCAGTTTTGACGGACACGCTGATTAATGTCAAGCGCGAACTGGTCAATCTTTTCCACGCGCACCCCGAAATTGACGGCTTGGAAGTGAGCGGCAAAGAAATTATCGACATAATTTTTACTTCGGCGACGGAGCTGGAGTTCTGGGTAAAAACGCCGCTAGAAGAGGCGTCCGTCGAGGAGATGACGGCGTCGCAAGTCATGCAGGAGCAGTATTGGGAGCGCACGCATGGCGCGGTTCGTTGCGCATTGGAGCAATCGATAATCGAGCTGGACAAATACGGCTTGAAAGTGGAAATGGGTCACAAGGAAGTTGGCGGGCTCAAGGCGCAGATTGACGAGTCGGGGCATTTAACGCACGTTTGCGAGCAACTGGAAATCGATTGGAAATTTGCGGACGCGGTGCAGGCGGCGGACAATGAAATCGTCGTTCGGACAGTCGTCAAAGAAATTTTCCGCGCTAACGGTCTGGAAGTCACCTTCAAAGCAAAACCGATGATTGGACTTGCCGGCAACGGCGAACACACGCACATTGGGCTTGCGGCTGTCACGGCGGACGGAAAAGTTCACAACATTTTTGCCGCGAAAAATCCCGCCGAAGATTACATGAGCGCGATTGGCTACGGCGCGTTGATGGGCTTGCTGAAAAATTACGAGGTCATCAATCCGTTTGTCAGCGCGACGAACGATTCTTTGAACAGATTAAAGCCTGGCTTTGAAGCTCCCGTTTGCATCGTCACTTCGCTTGGGAACACGCCGCAAATCCCCGCCCGCAACCGTACAATTCTCGTCAGCGTGATTCGCGACTTGAAAAATCCCATGGCGACCCGCTTTGAATTGCGCAGTTGCAATCCGTACACAAATATTTATCTGGTGCTGGCGGCGTGCTATTCGGCGATACTCGACGGCGTGAAGGCGACAATCAATCATAAAACGTCGGAGCTTTTGGCAGAGCTTTCAAAGGAGGCGGGCGCGGACGGATTTTATTTGGAAAAAGAACGCGCCTATCGCTCTGAACAGGACGTATTTGAGGATTTCACGCAGGAAGAGCGCGACAAACTTTTTGGCAAGCCGCCCGCCACTGTCTGGGAGAACATGGAAGCGTTGAAAAAATATCCCGACAAAGTCAAAATCATTTCAAGCGGCGGCGCACTCTCCGAGAGAATTATCAACGCCTTCCGCGACGGAGCACTTTTGCGTTGGAAGACGGAGTTAATCTCGCGGATTCTGCCCGAACTGCGCGAAATCGTTCGCAAGGCAAAAAAAATCGACGCGGAGTTTTTAACTGACCTCGACGCCTACAACTGGAACAAAATATTTTTACTGCGTGCCGCGCTGGCTAAGGATTCAATCGACGAAAAATCTTTGTTCACGCAACTTATCACCGCTCTGAATACGGGCGAATTTGAAACGGCGTCGCGCCTGCAGGTGGAAATTTACGCAAAGATTGAGGAGCTTAAATCTCTTTACGACGCTTACGAAAAAAATATGATTTGACGGAGCGTTTTATTTCTCAAGCAAGGGCGCGACGATTCTAACCAAAAATGAACCGATACTGAAGCCGGCGTCGACGCTGCTACGGGCGACGAGCGGAACTTTTGCAACGGGCTTGCCGTCATAGCGCAGGACTGCCTCGCCCAAAACTTTTCCCCTGTCAATGCCCGCGCCCGCGTCAACAATTTTCGGCAGGTCGTAAGTTACCTTTAAAAGTTTTGAATCTTCGCCAGCCATCAGCGGAAAATCTAAACTTTCGGCGGGCTTGACGCGCACTGTAGCTCTTTTGCCGCCGCGCACGAAAACCATTCTCTCCGTACGCTCCTTGTCAATGCCGTTGACCATGCGGACGCGCTCGAAGCCGTAGTTCAGAAGAGCGGCGGCGTCTTCAAAGCGCGTGTCGTGGTTAGTCGAACGCATGACAATCGCGATAAGTTCAATCTCGCCGCGTTTGGCACCGGCAGCTAAGCAACCGCCCGCCGCCGAAGTCCAGCCCGTCTTAATTCCGTTCGCGCCCTTGTACTTGCCCAAAAGTTCGTTCGTGTTGTTCAGCTCGCTCCATTTATCTTTGGGATAAAGCCAGTGAATCGACGTGCGCCGCGTGCCGACAATTTCGCGGAAATCGGCGTTCTTCATGCAGTAAACGGCAATGCGCGCCATGTCAGCCGCCGTGGAGTAGTGATTGGGGTTGGGCAAGCCGTTCGGGTTGACGAAGTGCGAATTCTTGCAGCCGATTTTTTTAGCCTTGTCGTTCATCATTTCGGCGAATTCAAATTCACTGCCCGCGATTTTTTGCGCCAGAGCAACCGCGCCGCCGTTCTCCGAAACGAGCATGACGGCGGTTATCATGTCGCGTGCGCTGACGGATTCGCCCGCCGCCCAACTTAGCGTGTTGTCCTCCGTGAAGACCGCCGCTTGATCCATCGTCACTTCCTCGGATTGATTAAGCTTCTCCAGCGCAAGCACGCACGTCAACATTTTTGTCATACTCGCCGGCTCGTGTTGAAGGTCGGAATTTTTTTCCCAGATGATTCGCCCCGTCGACGCTTCGACTAAAATTGCCGAGTCCGCCGAAATTTTCGGCTCGCTCACCGCACTTGCCGCTGAATTCATTACTAGCACGGCGCAGATAATTATCGTCGCGAAAAAATTTTTTACAGTCATCAAAAGTCTCCGTTCCGTGAATTTTTTTTTATTATACCACGCGGCAAGCCGATTATGAAACGAAAATTTAAAACCGCCCGACTTTTGCCGAGCGGCTTTTTGTCTCCGTGAAAAATTTTCAAACCATGGTCATCGTCACGACGAAATTATAAATTCCGAACGCGCCAATTATCATGCCCGCGTACCAAAATCCGATTTGCTTCATCAGCCCCGCCAGCGACGTCAGCAGGATTGCAATTTGCAAATAAGTCAACGCGCCCGCAAAGCCCTTGTTCAGATCCAAGAAGTGGTCGCGGTCGGCTTCTTTCTGATTGGCTTCCTTGCGAATTTCCATTTGCTCGCCGTTGTAGCGGTCAATCGTCTGCTTATATTTCTGTTCAAGCACGGATAATTTCATCGGGTCGACGTTCGACGGCGGGTCAGTCTGCAGGGATTCGAGTTGCATTTTGTAAAGCTCCTCTTTTATGCTCTTTGCCTGATAGTAAGCCCAGCCGTCGGAGGCTTGACTTTGCGCCAAAATTCCCTTGCTTGCGTTCGCGCCCGCGTACAGTGAGGCGAACGTCGCGCAGATTGCCAGAATCAAAGCCGTCAGCGCGATTAATTGATTCGTCCGCTTGGAAAATTCTTTGTCTTTGGTCTCGTCAATCTCGATTTTTTTGTCAGCCAAAGTTTATTCGCTCCTTAATCCTGAACGCTGATGTCGGTGATAATTTCTCCGTTCGACACCGTGAACAGGATAAAATTGGAAAGTGCGCTGTCGTCGGCGGTCGGCGAAACGAATTCAAAGCAATAGCCGTAGTTGCCGTCGCCGAGCGGTTCGTCTTTAATCTGCGGTTCGTCGCCGATTGTGAATGTGTCAACTTCAACCTGCGTAAAATCTTCGTCCTCGCCGGAAATCGTCATGCCGTAATGAATCGTCGTGACCTCGTCGCCTGCGCGAAGTTTAATCAATTCGCGGCTACTCATGCCGTGGCTGTCCAAGCCTTTGCGTGCGCCGAGAATATAATATTTTTCTTCGGCGTAGACGTAGGCGACTTGCAAGTTGCACTCGACGCCGTTTAGTTTAATCGGGATAGAGTAGAGATTGTAGCCGTCGTTCTCCTCGGTTATCTCGACGTAAACGGGGTGACCGTCAAGCATAGGCCACACGCCGCGGAAGTTGTCGGTAAAAGTGCCCGCGTCCCAATCGGCGTTGATGTCGGCGTCGGAGCCTAAGTAAAGGATTATGTCGTCTTCAATTCCCATGTAGACAAGTTGGCAGTGCACGCTTGAGAGCAAATCCATTTGTTCGGGCTTGAGCTGAACGAAAGCGTTGCCGTCCTTGTCAAGCTGAACGGGGAAATCTTCCAGCTGAGAAATTTGGAAAATCTCTTGACGTTGGGGCGGCGGAGTAGTCGGTGCGGGCGTGACTAAGGTGTCGCCGTCCAAAAGCGGGATAACGTCTTCGGGAATCTCGCCGTAAATCAGATAGTAATACAAAATTTTTTGCGGAATAGGCGCGGCGTCTTGATTGAGGTAGGCAACCAAAGTTTGTTCGTCGCCGCTGTAAGAGTGGAAACTAGACAGCCCGCCGCCACGATTGCGATATTCGCCGCTGACTTTGTAAATGACGGCGTCATCAATCGCGCTGACTAATTTATCTGCGGTGTTCGGGAGGAGAGACTTGTTGCTCTTTGCCAAGTCGACGAGGTCAACCATGTTCGTGTAGCCGGTCTGTCGGGTGTTGCCGCCGTAATTTTCAGCCTGCGCGGCACCGCGTCCGAAGTTAGCGAAAAATTTTCTTGGGTCTTTATGAGCCGCCCGCAGAGCCTCCAGCCCGAAAGATTCATAAGCGTTGCGCAGGTAGGGGAGTTTGCTAACGTCGATAACGGAAAGCGTCGCGGTGTCCTCAACCCAATAATTTTCGCAAGCCTTCATGTAAGTATCGCAAATGATTTGACCGAGTTTCGCGCCGCCCATAGCGGGATTTTCAGCGAGAGCACCGACCCAGCCCGTGTAGTTCCAACCAATGCCCGGCTCGACTTCCTCCGAGGCAGTGACGTAGCGCGTTAAGCCGTCAAGCGTGTTGACCGTGTCGTAAGTCGCCATCAAGCAGGCGTCGAAACCGATAAGTTCAAACGGTGGATTATCGGCGTTCGGTTCGTGAACGGAAGTAAACGCGGCGCGCACATCATTTAAGCTAAGCATGTTGCCCGTGCGTTCGTCAAGGCAAATGCCCACTGCCGAGCCGCCGCCGTGATCCCAGAATACAAAAACTTTGTGGTCGGCGGTGTAGTTGTCGTTGCCGTAGCGAATGAAATCCGCCAGCGTGTTGACATCGCCCATATCGGCGTCGTTCAAAGTTTCAAGGCGTTGAAGTCCGTCCGAGGTGTAGATAAAACGCTCGACCGCATTGCTTGAGACAACGTTGTTTTGCCATTGATTAGTGCCGCCGGTTTGAATTAAAAATTTCACGTTGGCGGGCAGTTTGACTTCCAACAGCTCCTGAAAGTCAGCAGATGCCGCGCCGTTGCTCGTCTCCAAATCTGTACCGCAAAGGTACCAATAGACAAGCCACGTGTCGTCCGCCTTGTAAGTGTCGGTGAAGTTCGCGGATTTAACTGATTTGGTCGCGCCGCCATCTTTGGTAGCCGAATCGTCACAGCCCGCCGCCACCATTGCCGCCACGATAAAAATCGCCAGCAAAAATAATCGTCGAAACTTTTGCATGTCCTCAACTCCTTTTCCTAAAAAAAATGCCGCTCAACTTGCGGCAAAAAATTTTTGCGCTATAAAATTATTTCTGACCCGTGACGAATTTGGCGACAGCTTGGGGGTCTTTGGGTGCCCAATACATTTTTCCGTCGGAGCCTTCGACAGCTTCGCAGGTAACTTCAATGCTTGATTCGGGGTTGAGCGGGAATTCGTTAATGTATTTGTCGATTGATTCAAGCGCGAACTGCTGGAATTCGGGGCTTTCCTTAAGTTGAGCTTCCGTCAAGCCTTGCGCCTGAAGTTCGCCATAAGCGGTGCCGAGTGCAACCAAATCTTCGTTGGTTTCGGCAACTTTAGCCGCGCCCTCTTGGTTGATTGTCGTGGCAGTCAATTCGACAACGGGATTTTTGGCGTCGTCCTTTTTAATCGTCGCTTTCATGTCCATGGCGGTATGAAGTTTGCCGACGTATTGCCCCGTCATTTCGGCAACGCTTTCGTCGCTGAGCGGATACTGTTTGAAGGCGTCAACAATCGGGGAGAGCACTTGGTCTTGAACGGCTTCAATATCTTTTTCGGTCATGCCCGCCGCCGCCTGATTCTCGTCCTCGATTATGCCGTAAGCGTAGAGTTGGGCGTAGGCAAGGACTGCTTTGTCCGCGCTGCCTTCGGGAGCCTTAACGTTCTCCGCCACTTTAGGTTCTTCCTTCTTAGCGTCGCCGCCTGCCGCGTCTTTTTTGCCGCCGCAACCGACCAAGCACAACGCCAACATCAGCGTCAATGCACCGAACAAAATTTTCCTCAACATGTAAAAGACCTCCGTTAAAAATATTTTAAAGCTGTCCCGTCACGAATTGAATCGCTTCGGGAGGCAACCTTTGCTTAATTCTGACCGCGAATAAAATCCTTGAAAATTTTCAAATCCTGCGGAACCCAAATAGTTTTTCCGTCGGAACCTTCGACAGCCGCGCATGTCACGTCGATAGATTTTTCGGACTGGAGCGGAATGTTGTCGATGTATTTATCAATCGCAGTCACCGCCAATTTCTGAACTTCGGCGTTGTTCAGGAGTTGCTCGTCGGTCGCGCCGTCAGATTTGAGTTGTCCGACCATGCCGATTAAGGCGATTAATTCGTCATTGGAAATTGCCGCCTTGTTCGCGGCGACTTGGTCGGGCGGCGTGGTTTTCAATTCGACGACGGGATTTTTGGCGTCATCTTTTTTGAGCGCGACTTGAAACTTTATCTCGTCTTTGAATCTCGAATAAAATTTTTCCATGACGGCGGAAGTGCTCGCGTCGTTGAGCGGGACAATTTCCTTGAAACTTTCGGTGAAAGCCTCCGCCATTTGCTCGCGAATATTTTCCTTGTACGCAGGGGAAAAACCCGCCGCCGCCAAATTCGCGCTGTCGCCCGTCATGAATATTTCCGCGTAGGCAAGAATCGCTTTATCGGGCGTGCCCTCGACTTTTTGCTCGCCGCAACCCGTCATGAGCAAGGTCGCCGCCATTAACGCACAAATTAAAATTTTTTTTAACATAAAGAAAGACTCCCTCCCGTTCGCCCGAATTATATCAGAAAAATTTTTCGACACAACACACAGCCGAAGAAGTGACGCTAAAAAATCAAAAAGTGCACGCGCTGGCTTTGAGCTTGGCGATTTCGTTCATGAGTTCTTGCGCGAAATTTTCCAACGCTTCCTTATCTTTGGTTGAGCCGGCAAATTTAATCGGCGTGCCGTAGACGACGGCGGTTCTGGGGAAAAATTTTTCGCGGGAGAAAATTTTTTCGGTGTTGACAATGGCGGCGGGGATAATCGGAGCTTTGGTCAGCGCGGCAATTAAACTGACGCCCGCCTCCGCCTTGCCGAGCTTGCCGGTCTTCGAGCGCGTGCCCTCAGGAAAAATTCCGAAACATTTGCCGTCTTTTAGGATTTTAATCGCGGTTTTAATCGCCGTCTTGTCCGCCGCGCCGCGCTTAACGGGGAAGACGTGCAAATTTCGACAGATCGCTGCCATAATCGGATTTTTGAAGAGTTCCTCCTTGCCCATGTAACAAACTTCGCGCTCCATGAACGTGCCCAGAAAGGGCGGATCCCAGTTGCTGACGTGATTTGCCGCCAAAATAAACGCGCCGTCCGCGGGAATATTTTCCACGCCGATAACTCGCGTCCGGAGAATCAGCCCGAACCAAAAGCGGCAAAGGATTTTAAAAATTTTGTAGAACATGAGCTTTAAATTTATTCGTCGTCGCGGTGGTGATGAATAATTTCTTTGCCGCGAATGTCTTTAATCGCCTTGGCGACGTCCGCCGAACCGTAGACAGCAGAGCCCGCGACCAAAACATTTGCGCCCGCCTCGCGCACATCGACGGAAGTTTCAGCGTTGATGCCGCCGTCAACTTCAATATCGCAAGTCGTCTCCATTTCCTCAATCATGTGGTAGAGCATGTGAATTTTGCCGAGCATGGACTCGATAAATTTCTGCCCGCCGTAGCCGGGGTTGACCGTCATAATCAAAACCATATCGGCGTCTTCGATTAGCTCTTCAATGGCGGAAAGGCTCGTGCCGGGATTGAGCGCGACGCCCGCCTTGCAACCGAGTTCGTGGATTTTTTGAATCACTCTGTGCGGGTGGTGCGTTGCTTCCACGTGGAAAGTTATGATGTCCGCGCCCGCCGCCGCGAAACTTTCAATCTGCGTTTCGGGGTGCTCAACCATCAAGTGAACGTCCAAGACCGCGTCAGTGAATTTGCGCAAACATTTGACGACGCCCGCCCCGATTGTAATTTCGGGGACAAAGCTGCCGTCCATAACGTCGACGTGAACATATTCCGCGCCCGCGTCCACAACTTTTTTTACTTCGTCGGCAAGGTGCGCAAAGTCCGCCGAAAGTATCGACGGCGCAATTATCGTTGCCATAAAAATTTCCTCCAATCAATTTAATTGCGGTTATGATAACGAATTCGCGTTTAAATGTAAAGCCATTGACAGCCGCGCAGAAAGACTATAAAATTTTTCACAAACGGAAGGAGCGATTGGTATGGAAAAATTTCCGCAGTTTATAAAAATTGGCAACGACCGCATCAAAGTCGAAGAGATTGTCAACTATGGATTTGCCTTCGACGAGGACGACGACCGTTATCTTTACGTCGAGACCAGAACGGGCGACGGTGCCTTACAATATTACGATGAAGAAGTTGACTTCGACCTTGAGGATAAAGTTGCCGAGTTGGATAATTTATTCTTGATTAATTGAAACGGCGGGTATAAAATGGCGACGATAAAAAATTTTTTATTGGAGGTAGTGTAAATGTCATTGATTGGAGAAATTCTTCAGACTAACGAAAAGTTCTGCGCGAATCTGCCCGAAGAGTACAAAGCTTACGAGCACGAAGACCACCACGACAGCAAGCTCCCGAAGAAGCATTTGGCAATCGTCACGTGCATGGATACGCGCCTCGTCAACTTCCTTGAGCCGTGCCTCGGAATTAAGCGCGGCGACGCGAAGAT
>JAFPVP010000104.1 GCA_017412925.1 Selenomonadaceae bacterium | reverse complement strand
GATAAATTTTAATCGCGTCATTTTTCGTCCCTCCACCTTGAAAAAAATTTGCCAAAGATTTTATTTTCCTTTTGCTCAAAAGCAGGGCGACTCTTAGCCGCCAAAGTTTTCTCGTCGAAACGCCGCATTAATCGCCCGCCTTCAGCAACGGAAATTGTTCCCGTCTCCTCGCTTACCACGACAACCAGCGCGTCGCATTGTTCGGACAGCCCGATTGCCGCTCGGTGCCGCGTGCCCAGCTCAGTCGAAAGTTCGTGATTTTCGGTAAGCGGCAGGACACACGCCGCCGAAATTAATCTGTTGCCGCGAATGATTGCCGCGCCGTCGTGCAGGGGAGTGTTCACGATGAAGACGTTCAGCAAAAATTCGGAGGAAATAATTCCGTCAATATGAATGCCCGTGAAGCTGATGTCGTTTAATTTCATTTCGCGTTCGATGACCATAAGTGCGCCAGTTTTCGTCTGCGAAAGTTTCTTTGCCGTTTTAACAATCTCGTCGACAACCGAATCCGCAACTTTTTTGTCGAGGAGCGAGACACTGTCCTTGATAAATTTTCCTTGCCCCAAATGTTCAAGGGCGCGGCGCAGTTCCGGTTGAAATAAAATTGGAAGCGCGATTAACAGCCAGTCGGAGCTTCTTTGCAAAATCCATGACATGACGTGCAGATTAAGCCAGCCGCAGATTATCGTCAGTGCCGCGATAACCATTAGCCCCTTAACCAAAGTGATTGCGCGGGTGTCTTGAATCATCTGATAAAGTTTGTAGAGAATCGCCGCGACGATAATTATGTCGAATATGTCCAGGGGGGTTATCGTCGAGACGAGATCGCGGATTTTTGTTGTGAAATCAAAATCTACCGGCATAGGCACTCTCCTTGTTAAAAGTTTGTCCGCAATAATATACTACAAAATTTTTTCAGATTCAATCCTTGAACAAATCCAGCCACTCGCCGTAGCCTTCCTCAGCCATTTTTTGGCGGGAAATGAAACGGAGCGACGCGCTGTTAATGCAGTAGCGAATGCCGCCCTTGTCCTTGGGGCCGTCGTCGAAGACGTGCCCCAGATGTGAGCCGCTCGCCTTAGCACGAACTTCTACCCTGTCCATGCCGAACGAAAAATCTCTGCGCTCGACGATATAATTTTTGTCAATCGCTTTGGAGAAGGCAGGCCAGCCGCAATGCGAATCAAATTTATCCGTCGACACAAAGAGCGGCTGCCCGTTCGTCACGTCGACATAAATTCCCTCCTCGGATTTTTCATCGTACTCATTTTTAAACGGCGGCTCGGTCGCTGCCTCTTGCGTCACGGCAAGTTGAAGTTCGCTTAGTTCTTTCAAAGCTTCCTTGTCGGGCTTGCCGTAAACTCTGCTCCGCGAAAAGTCTTTGTTCTTGAATTCGTGCGCCGCTTTAATTTTGGCTTGCTCATCAATGAACGAGCGCGAAATGTGACAATAGCCGTTGGGATTTTTAATCAGATACTCCTGGTGCTCCTCTTCGGCGCGGTAGAAATTTTTAATCGGCATGCACTCGACGACGACGCTTTTGGCAAAGCCGCCCTGCAACTTGTACAAAGAATCCTTGATGACTTCCTCGTCGGCGGGGTCTTTGAAATAAATTCCCGTGCGGTATTGGATGCCGTGGTCGTTGCCCTGCCTGTTGACGAGCGTCGGGTCAATCGATTGGTAATAAATATCCAGCAACTTGTTCAGCGAAATGACGTGTGGATTATAAATCACGTGCGCAGCCTCGGCGTGACCAGAAGATTTACAAACCTCGCGATAAGTTGGATTGCGCGTCGGACCGTTGGCGTAGCCGACCTCCACGTTCACGACGCCAGGAACATTGCGCATTAAAAATTCTGTGCCCCAAAAACAGCCGCCCGCCAGATAAATTTCCGTTTCGCCGACGCCCGGTTGATTCTTCTGAATGATTTCCTCCGGCAGTTCACCGAAATTTTGCGACGCGGAAATATTTTTCGGCGCAAAAGCAAGATACGTTCCGATAGCGATGGCAACCGCGACAGCCAGGACACTCATAAAAATTTTCCCCCTCGACATAAAAATCTCCCCCCGATAAAAATGCAAGCCCTTCACTTCTGCGAAGAGCTTAAAATAATTTTCTATCCGTTATTAATTCCACATTTCCGATTGAAGTCGTGGTGCGATTGGCGCGATTCGAACGCGCGACCTACTGCTTAGGAGGCAGTTGCTCTATCCTGCTGAGCTACAACCGCGTACCGCTTGCAGTGTAACACGCAACAGGATAATTTTCAAGCCAAAAGAAAAATTTTTAGCCGCAGTTAAAATTTTCTTGTTGTGCGCGATTCTTCAATGCGCTCCGAAATTTCTTGCAAAGTTCGCCCGCCCGCCGATTCAACCGCCGCAAGTACCGCGCCTTCAACCAGCGGGCAGTCAATCATTTTGACGAGCGGCTTGTCCAAATCCTCCAAAACCATTTCCGTTGTCATGACGGCGGAGCCCATGTCCATTAAAATTATCACGCCGTCCGCCGAATAAACTTCCTCGATTGCCGCGCAGATTTTTTCGTAGCTCGTGCCCAAGTTGCCGTCTTCCAAGCCGCCCGCCGCCGCAATCGGAGCTTGAGCCGCCATCATTTTAGAAATTTCGACGACGCCCTCGGCGAGTTTTTGGCTGTGCGAAACGATAACAATTCCGACCATGTCAAGCCTCCCGCAAAACTTCCAACGCCGTCTGCAACATGTACAAGCTTGACGTTGCGCCGGGGTCTTGATGTCCTAAGCTGCGCTCCTTAAGATAACTTGCGCGTCCCTTCGTGGCGATGATTGTTTTTGTGTACTCAACGCCCGCCGCCGCCGCGTCAACGCCGTCAGCCAGCGCGTCGACCAAATTTTTGCCGCCGTCGATTCCGTCCTTTAAAGCTTTGTAAGCGGGGCACAGCGCGTCAAGCATGGTCTTTTCGCCCTCGACAGCCTTGCCGCGCATTTTTATTCCGTTGACAGCCGCCTCCAACGCCGCCGCAAATTCTTCAGCGGTGAGGGAAGTTTTGCCCTTGCAGACGTTGCCCGCCTTCATGAACGCCGTGCCGTAAAGCGGACCCGACGCGCCGCCGACTGTGGAGACAAGTTGAGTGCCGACGCCCTTTAAAATCGCGCCAATATCCTTGTCCGCGAACGTCGGGAGTTTTTCCTCCACGCTTTTGAAGCCGCGCGAAAGATTTATGCCGTGGTCGCCGTCGCCGATTTCGTTATCCAGTTGCGTAAGAAAATCTTTCTCCGCCTTAATCTTCTTGGCAATGGCGGCGATTATCTCCAAAATTTTTTTCGTGTCCATGGCTTACCTCTTGAGCGCGGGAGTATCAGCGGGCGCGTCGTAAAGTTTCTTAAGTTCGTCGTCGAGGCGCAACAGCGTCAGCGAGAAGCCCGCCATTTCGATTGAAGTCATATAATTCCCAACCATCGTGTCGTAAACTTTGACGCCAGCTTTCGCAAGATAATCCTGCACGAAATTGTTGATGATGTAGAGTTCCATGAGCGGCGTCGCGCCCATGCCGTTGACCATAACGACGACTTCGCGCCCTTTATAATCGATGTCGGCAAGAATTTTGTCGAGGAGAGTTTTGGCGATTTCATCAGCGGTGGCGATTTTTTCGCGGTGAGTGCCGGGCTCGCCGTGAATGCCGATTCCAATTTCAACTTCGTCCTCGGCGAGTTCAAAGCCGGGCTTGCCGGCGGCGGGCACTGTGCACGGAGAAATTGCCATGCCCATCGTCCGCACGTTCGCGATAACTTTTTCCGCAACAGCTTTGACTTCCTCAAGCGTCGCGCCTTCTTCAGCCTTGGCACCGGCGATTTTATGGACGAGAATTGTCCCCGCAACGCCGCGCCGCCCCGTCGTGTAGAGGCTGTCCTGAACTGCCACGTCGTCATTTACAACCACATGGTCAACTTTAATATCCTCGTCGCCCGCCATGTCGATTGCCATTTCAAAATTCAAAACGTCGCCCGTGTAATTTTTGACGATACAGAGGACGCCCGCGTCGGTCGCTACGGCTTTAATGCCCTCGAAAATTTTATCGGGCGTCGGCGAAGTGAACACCGCTCCAGCAACCGCGCAGTCAAGCATACCCGCTCCGACGAAACCGCCGTGTGCAGGTTCGTGACCTGAGCCGCCGCCGCTGACCAGCGCAACTTTATCGGATTTTTTCTCGGCGCGAACGACCACGTTGCCACAGTCGAGTTTGCGGAGTTTATCGGGTGCAGATTTTACCAGACCCAAAATCATTTGCTCCTCCACGGCGTCGACCGCGTTTATAAGTTTTTTCATGCTAATCCCTCCCAAAAAAATTAAGCTTAGCGGAAATGTATCACTAAGCTTTGGGCGTGTCAATGAAAACTTTCTTGAAAAAATTTTATCTCCGTGATATTATTTTCGCGGCAGGCAGTTCGATGTGTCGGCTTCTTCCTCGAAGGAAGGAGGTGGCGCGCATGGAGATTTTCGATTGGATTGAGCTCATTTGCTCCGTCGGAACGCTCATCTTCGCGGCACTGACGTACTTCGACAACCACAAATAAGTGAAGAGCCGTCATCCCACGACGGCTCCAAACCCGGTTCACCTGTATTAAACTACTAACGGGGAAGGAGTCGACGTGCAACCATCGACTGTCTGCCACACTGTTTATTTCTTCATGCGAGGAAAATTTATCATAAAAAAATTTATAAGTCAAGGAGTGATTTAGATGATTGTTTACGCGACGCACGCGGGCGGAAAATATTTGCCGTTCGCCGAGAGTTTGAAGATTGATTCGGAGAATCTGCGCGGGCTGTACGTGAATTTAACCAACCGTTGCAACTGCGATTGCGTCTTCTGCCTACGACAAAAAAAATACATGGCAAAGGAGTCAAGTTTGTGGCTGGAACGTGAGCCGACGGTCGCGGAAGTCAAAGCCGAACTTGACACCGCGCCGTGGCAGGTTATAAAGGAAGTCGTCTTCTGCGGCTTCGGCGAACCTACGATAAGACTTGCTGAGCTTGTGGAGCTTTTGGCTTACGTAAAAAAAATTCGCCCGAACATGCCGACGCGCCTTAACACTAACGGCTTGGGCGAACTTTATCACGGGCGGGAAATTGCCCCGGACTTTGAAAATATTTTGGACACGGTGTCAATCAGTCTAAACGCCGCGACCGCCGAAAAATATTTCAAGCTGACTCGCGCCGTCTACGGAGTAAAATCTTTCGACGCGATGTTGACTTTCGCCGAACACATGAAAAATTTCGTGCCGCACGTCGTCTTGACCGTCGTCGATCACGTCACGCCGCCCGAAGAAATTTCTGCCTGTAAAAAAATTTGCGACGAGCGCGGCTTGACTTTGCGCGTCCGACCCTACGAAGACAGCTGAATTGAATTTTTGCTCTGCTTGAAACGATAGACGCCCGCGCCGAGTTTAGCCGTTAGCTGGTAGCTGTTAGCTGTTAGATTTTTTCCGTCGATTGCGTCGCGATAAAGTTTGACGACCTGCGCGGTGATTTCGGGCGAATAATTTTGCGCTTCAATCCGCAACGCCGCCGCGCCCAAAAATTTTTCGACGTAGGGCAACAAACATAAATCCTTGCCGAAGAAAATATGCCAACGCTTGAATTGGTCGACGCGCAAAGAATGAATTTCGCCCGCCTCGTCCTCCAATGCGTAGTGTCGATTTAATTTCTCTGGCGTCGCGAATTCGTCATAATCGGGCAGATAAAGTTTGGCAAAATCGTGGTCGCAAATCATTGACTCCGTCGCGCCGTGAACGATAATTTCAATCGGCAGCGGTGAATTTTCGACGACGCTCCGAACTTGCGAGAAACCCAGCTCCAAAGACGCCGTAGCTTGCACCGCGCCCAAATTCTGTAAAAATTCTGCGGCGACGGGATTGAACAGGCTAAACGAAACGTCCGCGTAAATCGGCGCGTCCGTCAGTGTTTTTATCAAGTTTAGCGCACCCAAATTCCCGACAAGCACGCCGTCAAAATTTATCGCCCGTGAAAAAATTTCCGCTAGCTCCGCTAAGTCTTTGTCCTTGGAAGTTCGCGGCGTCGCCAAAATAATTTTCTTGCCTGCCGTGTGAGCCAACTCGACGGCTTTTTTTAATTCGGAGAGCGTCCACGGCTTGAGCGGCTTGAAAACTTCTCCGCCAACGTAAATTAAATCTGCGCCCGAATCAATCGCCGCCCGCGCAGATTCCAACGTCGCAACCCGCGCAGATAATTTCGGTTTAGCGGAAGATTTTATCGCCCGCTCCTCCGCGAAAATATTTTTAACGGCGTCGTCGTCAAAGCTCGGTTCGACAACTGCGCGGCTGAAAATTCTCGGTTCGCGTTCGCCCGTCGTGCCGATGTCTTTAATCGTCGGTGCGCCAAATGCAAAAGTCGTCGTGAAGTCGCGGACGCGGTTTTTATATAAATTACTCCAGCGTTTTTCGTCGACAACGTAGCCCGTCGGGTCGGCAAGGTAAGCGTCAATTTCGCGGCGATAAGTCGAAACCAAGCGTCGGACAAATTCGGGCGGTCTCATGCGTCCTTCAATCTTAAAACTCACGACGCCCGCTTGAATCAGGTCGGGAATATTGCGGAACATGCACATATCGTTTAGCGCAAGCTTGTAGGAAAAATCGTTGAGCGTCGCGCCCGTCTCCTCGTCGATAAGTTTGTAAGTCCAGCGGCAAGGTTTCATGCAACGCCCGCGATTGCCGCTCTGCCCGAAGATCACGCCCGAATGAATGCATTGCCCCGACTCGGCAAAGCACATGTCGCCGTGCATGAAATATTCGACTTCGATGCCCGTGCGCTCCTTGAGCAGTGAAACTTCCGTCAATGTCAGTTCGCGACCGACGACCACGCGCGTTATCCCGAATTTTTTTAGCAGTTCGACGGTGTGGAAATTGTGCGTGTTCATCATAACCGAGGCGTGCATTGGAATTTTTATGCCGAGCTTGCGAACGAGATTTATAACCGCCAAATCCTGCACCAAAATTGAATCGGGCTGAATCTCGTTTAGATACGCTAAATATTTTTCTAGCGGCGCAATCTCCTCCGCGCTGATTAAATTGTTCAGCGTGATGTAAATTTTGACGCCGCGAGCGTGAGCAAATTCAATCGCGGATTTGAGCTGTGCGTCGTCGAAATTAAAATCCGTGCGGTGCACGCGCATGTTGAACGCCTTGCCGCCCAGATAAACCGCGTCTGCGCCCGCTTCTATCGCCGCAACGAGCGACTCCCATTGTCCGGCGGGTGCCAAAAGTTCGACCGATTTTTTATCCAAAGAAAAACCTCCTCAGATTTTGAACGAATTAAATTTTTTATGCGGAGCCGAACGGCAAAAATCTTTCCACACCGCCCGATAAATTTTCTCCAGCTCGCGAATATATTTCTGCCTGTCCATTAGCGCGGAAATTTTTACGTGTTCGCGTAGCCCGACGTGATACGCCGCGATTAATTCCTTGCGGCGGCTTAGCTGAATCGCCTTCTTGACGTAATCCATCGGGCTGTTGGCAATCAGCTCCTTAACGTCGGCAGAATTTAAAATCGACGCGCTTAACCTTGCGCCGTGAGTTTTGCCGCGGAAAGTCACGACGGGCACGCCCATATACAACGCCTCGCAAGTCGTCGTACCGCCCGTGTAGGGGAAAGTGTCCAGCGCAATGTCAATGTCGTTGTACTGTTCGAGGTAGTCGGGGCTGTAGGGACGAAACTCCACGCGGTCAATCGGAAAACTTAACTTTTTGAGCCGTTCGCGAACGAGTTGCCGCCCGTCGTCAAGGCTGAAAATTTTTCCCTTGAGAATCAGCTGGGAATTGGGCACGCCGTCGAGAATCGCCCGCCACATGTACAAAACGTCCTCGCTGACTTTGGCGAAGTTGTTAAAGTTGCCGAAGGTTATAAATCCGTTCTTGAGGACGGGGGCGCGGAGTTCCTGCGCGGGCATGTCACGAATCAAGCCGGGCGCGTAGCAGAAACAGCACGTGTCGAGCCGCAAAATTTTTTCGGTGAACGTGTCAGGGGAATTTCTTTCGGGCGAACAAATTTTATCGGACAAAAAATAATCGACCGCATTTAAGCCCGTCGACGCCGTGTAGCCGAGTGCGCAAATTTGAACGGGCGCGGGCTTGTGCGCCAGAATCGGCAAGCAACTATCTTGCGAATGCCCCGACAAGTCAACCAGAATGTCCACGTTGTCGCCGTCGATTAGCCGCGCCGCCGTCAACGGTTCCTTGCCGATTAAATCGCGCCAGCCGACCGGCAACGCCTTAAGTTTCTCCGTGACGAAATCTTTTTTGCCAGTCGAGTAGCACGTCACGGAAAAATTTTCCGCGTCATAATTTTCAAGGAGCGGCAACAAAAAATTC
>JAFPVP010000103.1 GCA_017412925.1 Selenomonadaceae bacterium | reverse complement strand
CGAAATTATTCCAAGGAGGTCAGCAAATCATGAACGAAAAATTTTTGGCAGCAATCGCGGGCGGCTTGCTCGCTTTCGGAAAAGTTTTGGAACTGTTCCCAGTGATTGAGGTCTTTGCAAATCTCTTTGGCGGCGGCGTAGGTTCGATTTTTCTGACAGAAAATCTTGAGGAGGAATTTTAATGGGAAAAAAATTTTTAACCTTGCTTGGAGTGATTCTTATGTTAATTTCGACGACCGCGCAGGCGGCAGGAGTTTCAATTCAAGACAACAGAGCGACAGCAGATTATTGGACGGGCAAAAATAAACCAGGCGAGGCAGTCTTCGTGGCGACGGCGGATTTGGACATGCTTAACTTGCAAATTCAGCAGAAAAGCTCCAACACAATCGTCGACCTCGCAAAATATCCCGAAAAAGTTTACGTGCAGTGGATGACAAATAAAATTACCGCAGCGATGAAAATCGGAAGTTTCGACGCTGAAGAAACTCCAAAACTTTTTAAGAGCGGCACGGCTTTAACCGATTTCAGCTACACGCAAGCCAAAAAAAATTGCGGGCTGGACGTTTTGCCCGCCGTGTGTGTTGTGCGCTACGCTTTGACGACTGACAGAACGAATCTTAGACTTCTGCCCGAAAGCGCGGGCTGGTTCGAGAGCGAAACCGATACGCATTACGACCAACTGCAAGCCACGGTTCTTGACCCTGGCGAGCCCGTTATAGTTTTGATTGACAGCCAAGATAAAGAATTCGTCTTCGTGGAGTCGCGCACCTACGCCGGCTGGGTTAAGCCCTCCACGCTTGCCTTCACCGACAAAGCAACATGGATGAAATACGTCGAGCCGCAAAATTATCTGACGGTCATTGCCAGCAGAAAAACGATTCCTCAAGGCAAAGCTTTTTATCAGATGGGCGGCAGAGTTCTTTTAAGGGCACCCGACTTGCAGAAGGACGGCAGCTGGGCGGTCAACATTCCCTCCGCCGACGCCAACGGAATTTTAATCGAGCAGGGCTTGAACATTCCCAACGATAAAGCCGTCGTCAAAGGTGTGCTTGCTTGCTCCGAAAACAATTTGATTCGGCAAGCGTTCCGCTTTTTGGGCGAAAGCTACGGCTGGGGCGGCTTAGAAAATAACGTCGACTGCTCCGCCTTCGTGCAAGATGTTTATCGCTCCGTCGGCATTGAATTGCCCCGCGACTCCATCAAGCAGGAAAAAGCTATGGCGCGTTCAATTTCCCTTAAAAATATGACTCGCGAACAGCGGCTTGACATTCTTAAAAAATCCAAAGCCGGCTCACTGATTTTCTTGCCTGGGCATGTTATGATATACTTGGGCACCGACGACAACGGCGAGCCGCTGGCAATTCACGCGCTGAGCAGTTATTACACGTTCGAGGACGGCAAGACCGTTAAGCATTACGTTCGGAAAGTTTTGGTCAGCGATTTGCATTTCCAGAACAAAGACAAGATAGAGATTATCGACAGAATAACGAGCATCGGAAATTTCTAAAATGAATAATCAGGACGAGTTAATCGCGCGGCTGTTCAAAGATACGCTGATAATTTTTCTGCTGTCAATGTTCGTCTCGATAATCGGCTACATAATCGACGGCATAATCACAGGAAATTTTCTCGGCGAGGATTCAATGGCGGCGTTCGGCTTGACAATGCCCTATCAAAGATTCGTGACGATTTTTCCGGCGGTTCTCGTGCTCGGAATGCAAGTCATGTGCAGTAAATTTTTGGGCAGAGGCGAATTGCGCGAGGCGAACGGAATTTTTTCGCTGGCATTGGCGGCGGCGTTGATGATAGCAATTTTGATAGCGGGCGCAACGATTTTATTCACCGCGCAAATTGCAGATATTCTCGACGCAAAAGAAGAACTTGGAGCGATTCGCCCCTTGACGATTGATTTTCTGCAAGCTTATGCGTTCGGTTTGCCGGCAATCGCAGCGGTCACGATTTTTACGCCGATAATGCAACTCGACAACGACAGACAACGCGCGGTAATTGCAGCGGCGGTGTTGGCTCTTTGCGACATTGCGGGCGACTTGATAAACGTTTCTGTCCTCGACGGCGGACTTTGGGGCATGGGCATTGCCACGACGATAAGTTATTGGCTGGCGGCGGGCGTTCTGCTCTTGCACTTCCTCAAGGCGAATTCAAATTTCAAATTCCTGCCCGAAGCCGTGAGCTTGAAATATTTCTGGCAAGTGATTTTAATCGGACTGCCCGTGATTTTGGGACGCGGCACGGCGGTTTTGCGGCTTGCGTTTTTTACGAGAATGTCGGTTGCATTAGCGGGCGGAGTCGGCGTCGCAGCTTATGCCGCGATTGAAAATTTTTCGGGGCTACTGGAGATAATCCCAAAAGCTCTCGGCTCGTCGACTCAAATGATTGGCGGAATTTTAATCGGCGAACAAGATAAAAATTCAATCCTGCGGCTGATGAAACTCGCGCTGAAATATTCGCTGATAATTTCCTTGACAATCACGGCGGCTGTATTTTTGGGCGCACCGATAATCGCAGGTCTTTACACGCTCGACACAGACCCGATGGCTTATCAAATGACGCTCGAAGGACTTCAGCTGGCGATAGTGTTTTTGCCGCTGTGCGCGGTCGGAATAATTTTTATGTATTACTATCAAGCTTGCGGGCGATTCAAACTCGTGAGCAACTTGACGGTCGCGGGCAACATCGGATTCATCGCGCCGATAGTTTTAATCTTGACGCCGCATTTCGGAATTGATGCTTTATGGCTAGCCTTCCCGCTGAGTTACGCCGCGTTCCTGCTGACGATATTTTTTATAACGTGTCGACACTGCGGGCGAATAACTTTCAAGCTTGAAGATTATCTGCTGTTGGCGGAAGACTTCGACGTTGCCAAAGATAAGCAACTTAACATAACCGTCACGAACAAAGCGGAGGTTTTGGGGCTTTCGGAGCAAACTCAAAAATTTTGCGTGGCTTGTGGTATCGACGAGAAGCGCAGTATGTTCGCGGGAATTTGTATCGAGGAGATGGCGGGCAATATCGTCAATTACGGATTCGACGACGGCAAGAAACATTTCGTCGACGTGCGCGTTATCGTCAAGGGCGAGCAAGTTATAATCCGAATTCGCGACGACTGCAGACCCTTCGACCCGAAAAAATGGGCGGAAATTCATAATCCCGAAGACCCAGCGGCGCATATCGGGATAAGGCTCGTCAAAAAAATTTCTACAGAATTCAATTACGTAAACGTTTTGAAGCTGAACAACTTGATTGTAAAAATTTAACAAAGGAAGGATAGCTATGTTCATGAAAGACCACGTGACAAAGCAAGCGCGGCGTGCAAAAGAAGCGTCGCGGCAACTGGCGTGCATTCCTGAAGAAGTTCGCAACACAGCACTTTTAGCAATGGCGTGGGATTTGGAAGCACGGCAGGAAGAAATTTTGGAAGTAAACGCAAAAGAAGTCGCGGCGGCTAAGGAAAAGGGCACGCGGCTCAACATGATTGACCGATTGATTTTGACGCCCAAAAGAATCGCGGACATGGCGGAGGGAATTCGTCAAGTCGTCAAGTTGCCTGACCCGCTCGGCAAGCTGGATTTTGAAGTCACGCGCCCGAACGGCTTAAAAATTCGTCGCGCAAGAGTTCCCTTTGGCGTCGTCGGCATTGTCTATGAGGCTCGCCCGAACGTCACGGCGGACGCAATCGCCCTTTGCATTAAATCGGGTAACGCTTGCATTCTGCGCGGCGGCTCGGAGGCAATTCGCACAAACAAAAAAATTTCCGATATACTCAAAGAGGCGGCGGCGGCTAACGGCATTCCCTCCACGGCGATTGAATTTATCGGCATTATGGATCGCGACGTTGTCGTTGTCATGTGCCGGCTCCGCAAGTTAATCGACGTGATTATCCCTCGCGGCGGCGCAGGTTTGATTCAGCGCATTATTGAACACAGCACCGTTCCCGTTATCGAGACCGGAACCGGCGTTTGTCACACGTTCGTTGATAAGGCTGCCGACCAAGATATGGCGATTAAAGTTTGCATGAACGCCAAAACGTCGCGCCCGTCGGTGTGCAATGCCATGGAAACTTTGCTGATTCACAAGGACATTGCCGAAGAATTTTTGCCCAAAATTGCGGCGGAGATGATTGCGGCTAAAGTCGAACTGCGCGGCGACGAGGAGAGCAGAAAAATTTTCCCCGACATGAAAGAGGCTGTCGAAGACGATTGGTTTACCGAATACAACGATTTGATTCTCTCCGTGAAAATCGTTGACGACGTGGACGCCGCGATTAACCACATTAACCGCTACAGTAGCCAACACTCCGACGCGATTATCACGCGCGACAAGGAGGCGGCGCGGAAATTTGAACTTATGGTTGATTCGGCTGATGTTTACGTCAACGCCTCGACGCGCTTCACTGACGGCTTTGAATTCGGATTCGGCGCGGAGATTGGAATCAGCACGCAGAAACTCCACGCGCGCGGTCCCATGGGGCTTGAGGCTCTCACGACGATGAAATATTTAATCGACGGCGACGGGCAAGTTCGTTGATGGGCTACCTTCGCACGCTGAGAAATTATTTGCGCACAGCTAAGGCTCGCCACGACTTAAAAGACTACGCCCGCGCAGTTTGCATAATTTTATTGACGGCACTAATAATTTTGCTGATTGCTTGGAGGTGACGCACTTTGAAAATTGGGATAATGGGCGGGCAACGTGACGTTGCATCCAGTTAGCGCGATTCGGCGTCAAAATTTCTCAAGCTTATCGCCGCGATTTAATTTTGTAGAAAATTTATTGGAGGTGACGCACTTTGAAAATCGGAGTCATGGGCGGCACCTTCGACCCGATTCACCTAGGACATTTGGCGACGGCGGAGGCTGTTCGCGAAATTTTTTCCCTAGACGAAATTTTATTTATACCCGCTGCCCGCCCGCCGCACAAACTCGGCAAACTCGTCACGGACGAACATCACCGCTTGCAAATGACAATCCTCGCCACGCGCTCAAATAAATTTTTCAAAGTCTCGGATATGGAGCTCAAACGCACGGGACTTTCCTACACGCTCGACACGATGAACGAACTGCATAAAACTTTCGGGAGCTCAACGGAATTATTTTTCATAATAGGCGCGGATTCATTGGCGGATTTATTCAAATGGCACGCGGCAAAAGAATTGGTTGCAAAGTGTCACTTCATAGCGACGACGCGGCAAGGAGTGGACGTGGATTTTTCGGCGGTGGAAAAATTTTTCGGCGCGGCGGCAAGGGAACATATTCACCGAGTGATGACGCCAGGCTTAGAAATTTCTTCTACCGACATTCGCGAAAAAATTCGGCTCGGACGTTCGATAAAGTATCTCGTGCCCGAAGCCGTCGAAGAATATATTTTAAAGGAAAAGCTCTATGACGATTGATGAAATGCGGCGCGAACTTCAAGCGCGACTTAAGCGGAGCAGATTTGCGCACTCGATAGGCGTGGCGAATACTGCCGTTAAGTTGGCAAAAAGATTCGGCGTCGACGAAACTAAAGCTTATATCGCGGGACTCCTTCACGATTGCGCCAGAGAATTTGAGAATGAGGATTTGCCCGCGCAGGCAGAACTTCGCGGAATAAAAATCGGCGCGGTCGAACGGGCGATGCCCTTGCTCCTGCACCCTTACATTGGCGCGGAAATGATTAAGGAAATTTACGGCGTGGACGACGCGGAAATTTCCCAAGCGATTTATCGGCACACGGTCGGGGCTGCGAATATGACTGCGCTCGACAAAATTATTTACTTCGCGGACATGATTGAGCCGAACAGAAATTATCCTGGCGTGGAAAAACTCCGCGCCTTGGCAGAGACCGCCGAATTGGACGAAATTTTATTGACGGCGTTCAGCGAGTCGATTATCTTTGTCGTTCAGAAAAATTCCCTCGTGCACCCCGACACCGTCGCCGCCAGAAATTTTTTGCTGTTGCATAGATAAAAAGTGAGCGGAACCATGGCTAACGAAACCAAGGACAACATAGAAAAGAAACGCAAAAACATGAGGCGCAGGCGCAGAATCAAAGCCTTCCGCCTGATTTTTGCGTTGGTGATTTTGTGTTTAATCGGTTCCGCGATTCTGTTTGTCGGCTACAGCGTGTACAATGCGGGCGTTCGCGTTTATAATGAATTCGCGGACATGTATCAAGGCTACAATGACCGCAGGACGGCTCGCATGGGCTCGGTTGACCCGAAATTTGAAGGCTACACGAACATTTTAATTTTGGGCGTGGACGACAGCGAGCGGCAAGAGGCGGACACGATTTTGGTTTTAAGTTTCGCGAACGACACGGGCAACAGCAGGATTATCGGCATTCCGCGCGACACGTGGATAGCGACGCGCAGTCATTCGGGCAGAATCGGCGAGCTGTACAGCTGGGGCGGCGCGAGTTCCCTTGTCCGCGAAGTCTCGAAACTTCTGGGCATTTCGATTCACCAATACATAATTATCGATATGGCGACGTTCGCGGATTTGATTGACGTGTTGGGCGGGCTGGATATTTACGTCGAAGAAAATATGGATTACGAGGACGAAATTGCCGGCTTATCGATTCACATTCCGCAGGGCTATCAGCACCTTTCGGGCGAGGACGTTCAAAAATATTTGCGCTATCGCGGCGAAAAGCTCGGCGACGTGGGGCGCGTGCAACGTCATCAGAAATTTATCAAGGCACTCTACGCGAAAGTTCTTCAGCTCGACACGATACCGAAATTGCCCGCAATCGCCGATATTTTCCGCAACAGAATGGAAACCAGCGCGGAAATTTTTGACTCGGCGCATTTGGCGAACGTCCTGCGCAAAATGAGTTCAGACCCGCCGACGACGTTAATGTTGCCTGGCTCGGAAAATGTTGACGGCGCGTGGGTTCCGAACGTCGCGGAAGTCGAAGCGCGCATGAGTGAACTTTTCCCGCAACAAGATATGATTCAACGCTCGGAGGTGGGCGACGCTGACAGCGAACAGATTGGCGATTAAAATTTTTAGGAGGAATGACATTTGAAACCTTTTGATTTGGCGAAAAAAATTTGCAAGGCAGCGAGCGACAAGAAAGCCAGCGAAGTCATAACGATGGATATGCGCGGCGTCATGTTCTCGACGGATTATTTTGTAATTTGCTCCGCGCAGACGGCGACACAGGTGCGGGCGATTGCCGACAACATTGAGGAGGAGCTTGACAAGGAGGAAATTCATTTCAGCCACCGCGAAGGCTATCACGAGGGCGAATGGATTCTTTTGGATTACGGCGATGTTGTGGCGCACATTTTCAAGGAAGAAAACCGCCAGTATTACGCGCTGGAGCAGCTTTGGAGCGAGGCTAAAATTAAACTCTATGAAGAATAAAACTTTAAAGCCGATGACGGTCGCCGAGCTGAAAGTCGTCCGCATGAACGAGATGGGAGCTTTCCTTGACGCGGGCACGGGCAACACTTCCGACGATATTTTACTGCACAAGGCACAGCAGACGGCGGAAGTTTCAATCGGCGCAGTCGTGAAAGTTTTCCTTTACCTTGACCCGAAAAAAAGATTGACGGCGAGCATGCGCGTTCCAAAAATGCGCGAGGGACAAATCGCCCGCCTGAAAATTATCAACGTGACGGATAACGGAGCTTTCGTCGACGTTGGAGCCGAGCGCGGAATTTTTATGCCGTTCGCCGAAATGCGCGGGCGTCCCAAAGTCGGAGAAATTGTTTGGGCGAAACTCTACAGCGACAAATCGGGGCGGCTTGCCGTGTCGATGAAAGTTTCCGACGAAATCCGCCGAGCCTCCAAGCCCGCCGAAAATATCAAGCGCGGCGACAAAATCAGGGGCGCGGTCTTCAACATGATTGACGCGGGCGCGTTCGTCTTCAGCGAGCAGAGAAATATTGTCTTCATTGCCCGAAAAGAAATTCCGCGCGAGTTGAGGATTGGCGAGGTCGTCGAGGCGCGAGTAACTTTTATTCGTGAGGACGGGCGGCTTGATGCTTCACTGCGCGAGATAAAAGAGACTGCCCTTGAGCGCGACGCCGAAAAAATTTTTGCGTTCATGCAGAAAAACGGCGGCACGATGAATTTTCACGACGGGAGCGCACCCGCCCAAATTCAAGCCGTGTTTAAAATCAGCAAGGCGGCGTTCAAGCGGGCGGTCGGGCATTTGTACAGCCAGCGGCGGATTGAAAAAATTCGTGACGGCTTTAAAATCGTTGAGCAATAAAAAAAAGCGTCGGGAGAAATCTCGACGCTTAAAATTTTTTGCGTTCGTGCAGAAGAACGGCGGCATTTGTACAGCCAGCGGCGGATTGAAAAAATTCGTGACGGCTTTAAAATCGTTGCCCAATAAAAAAAGCGTCGGGAGAAATCTCGACGCTTAATTTTTATTCGTAGCTGAGCCACGTGAAAATAAAAATCGCGATTGAAACAATTCCGTTGCGCATGAAGTAGGCTTGAGTGACTTCGCGGTAATCATTCGGGCGAACTATGGCGTGCTGGTAGACGAGAGCCGCCGCCGCAATCGCCACGCCCACGAAATACAATTTGCCCAAGCCGAGCATAAGACCGACCGTCACGAAGCAGGCGATTGAAATGACGTGAAGCCCGCGAGCAATGTTCAACGCTCCAGCCGCGCCGTATTTTGTCGCTAAAGAGTGGAGCCGTTGCGATTTGTCGAAGCGTTCGTCCTGTGCGCCGTAGACCGCGTCGAAAGCCCCAATCCACAGCGCGACCGCCACGCACAAAATTATCATCGGCAGAGAAATTTTTTCCGTTAAGGCGACCCACGCGCCCGCCGGAGCCATTGCGATTGCCACGCCCAAAAATAAATGACACCACGCGGTAAATCTTTTCGTGAACGGATAAATTATGAACGGAATCGCGGCGACGGGCAAAAGTTTTAAGCAAATTGGCGGCAACTGTGCGACCGTCACGATTAAAACAATCATGCACAGCGCGACGAAGATTAACGCCTCGCCTTTGGAAATTTCGCCGCGCACCATTGCCCGATACGATAAGCGCGGCTGAAGTTTGTCGTATTTTAAATCGGCGATGTTGTCGATGACGATTGCCGCCCACCGCGCCGAAGTTATCGCGACCAAAATTAAAATGACTGTCCAAAAGTCGGGGTGCCCGTCCGTTGCCATGAACGACGCGGCTAGGGCGAACGGCAGACTAAAAATCGTGTGCGGCAGGGCGACGTTGTTTGCATGGGATTTAAATTTGTTCATTGACGCTCAAAGTCACCGTCCGCCAAAAGTTTCCAAGTTTCGTCAGCCCGCGCAGAATTTTTTAAGACGCGCTCGATATTTTTGCTGTCGCTGAAGTCGAAAAATCTTTCCGCCTCCTCGCGCGACTTGCCGCCCGCCACTTTGCGATTAATCAGCCGTTCGCGCAAAAGTTGCGGCTCGGCGTCGATAAAAACAGAGTAATCAGCCAGCACGCGGACATTTGTCCAGCCCGCCTCCTTGAGCAGAAGATAATTTCCCTCGATCAGCAAAATATCTTCCTCGACGCTCCAATAATCGGGCAAGACGTCATGAATTTTTCTGTCGTAAATGTTCCAGTCGGTGCCCTCGGAGCGAGCCTCGCGAATTTTTTCAACGAGCAAATCCACGTCGAAAGTTTCAGGCGCACCTTTGATGTCGCGCATTAAAATTTCCTTGCCGTCGCGTTCAAGCTTCGTGATGTTCATGTAAGCCGCCGTGTAGTGGTAGCCGTCAATGCCCAGCGCGCGGATTGTGTCGACTTCGTTGGCTCGTTCGCGGCTGAGTTGCTCCAAAAATTTTGCCAGCGTCGATTTACCGGCTCCGGGCGGCGCAGCAAGGTACGCGATAACTTTTCTATCCATTGTCATTTTTAAATCGGTCAGCTCGTGCAGGAACGGCATAAAAATTTCCTCGACCGCCGCCGCGCTGAATTTGACTTCCTGCCACAGCCCGTTGACTTCCATGTTGTACGTTAAAAAATTTTTTTCCATAATGCCTCCTCAAGTTTTCCCACGAACAATTTTGCAGAAAATTGCCAGCGTCACGATAAAAACTCCCAATCCTAAAAATTCTGCCGTAAGCGCAAAATCTTCGCCGACCAATGCCAAGGGCGAATCACTGCCGCCGACAGAAACCGATACCGCAATCACTGCCGCTATTAAAACGCCAACTAAACTTTCCCCGACAATCAAACCCGACGCAAATAAGGTTCCTCTGCGCTTAGCGTCTTCTTGCTCGCTACTTTTTATGGCGCGTTCAAGGAAATATCCCATAACCGCGCCGACAACCAGCGGCGTTTGCAACGACGGCGGCAAGTAAATTCCTATGCCCACAGCCAACGGCGGCAAGCAAAGATTTTTGGTGTAACTTTTTAAAAGGCTATCGATAACGACGATGACGACGCCCAAGCCAATTCCAAAGTAAATGTATTCCCACGCGAGGTTTGAGGAAAAAATTCCCTGCGCTATCATCGTCATAAGCGTCGCTTGCGGTGCCGCCAATGCATGTTCGGGATTCATGTCTGGGCGCGGCAATGCTCCTGGGAAGCCGTAAGCTTGATACAGCAAATTCAGAACGGGCGCGATAGCCAATGCTCCGACTAAACAGCCGAGCAATAACGCTATCTGCTGATGTTGCGGCGTCGCTCCGACTAAAAAGCCCGTCTTTAAATCTTGCATGTTGTCGTTGGAAATGCACGCGATTGCAAGGACGATACTTGTTGTGAAAATCGCCGTCGCCGTCGCGAATTGTTCGCCGCCCGGCAAGTCGAATATCCCAAGCCATTTGCAAAGCGTCATTATCACCAGCGACGAAATTATTATCGACAAAATGCCTATGCCCGAAATCGGACTAGACGACGAGCCGACTAAGCCCGCCATATAAGCTGCCGCCGCCGCAACCAAAAAGCCTATCATTACCGCTAACAAGACGCCCACGAGCGAAATTATCAAACTCTGCGTGAACGGCAAATTGTTTGCGCTAACTAAGGAATAAAACGTTCCCAGCAAGCCGACGAACATTATCAAAAAAATTATCGCGATTGACTCGACTGATATATCGGTATCCGTGTGGTGTAGCTTGCGTTCCTCTTGCGGCATCCGCGCAGATTGAATCGCCTCTTTTACGCCGTCAATGACCGGTCGCGCCAATTTTATCAGCGTCCAAATCGCCGCCACGCCCATAACTCCCGCGCCGATTAATCGCACTTTGTCCTTGTAGCAAACCTGCGCGAACGCCTGCAAAGTTTGTCCGTCAGCCGGCGTGCCCGTCATTGTGAAATAGGGAATCATGACGCCCCACGCCAAAATTATTCCCGTCAATAACGCTAAGCCGCCCGCAATGCCGATAAGATAGCCCGCCCCGACAAGTGCCGTCGAATAGCCCAGCGACAGTTGAGTTATCCCGCTGCCAAACGGGAGCCAAACGGAAAGTTCACTCGTCAAGATTTTAAAGCCGCTGGAAAATAATGCCGTCAAGCTCGCAATGCCGCCGCCCGTGAGCAATTCTTTTATACCGCTGGAATTATTCGCCGTGCCGACTTTTAAAATTTCTGCCGCCGCGACGCCTTCGGGATAGGGCAAATCGCTATGAACGACCATTGCGCGCCTAAGCGGAATCGTGAACAATACTCCTAAGCAACCGCCGCAAGCCGAGACCAACAGCGTCTGCCAAAACTCGAAATTTTGCCAGTAGCCGACCATTAACAGCCCCGGTATAATAAAAATTATGGCGGACAACGTTCCTGCCGCCGATGCTTGAGTCTGAACTATGTTATTCTCCAAAATGTTGGAGCCTTTCGCCACACGCAGAACCGCCATTGATATGATTGCCGCCGGTATCGCTGAAGAAAACGTTAATCCGACCTTCAAGCCCAGATAAACGTTGGACGCCGTAAATATTACCGTCAACACCGCGCCCAATAACATTCCGCGCAGTGTCAGCTCCGGCAAATCGTGATTGTGATCCTGCATGTCAAGAAAAATCTCCACGCTTGACGAGTTCGCGAGCCGCCTTGCCCGTCAAATGTTCAATCGTCATGACGGGCACAACCAACGCGCTCAATCTGCCCAATTCTTTTTCACGCCGCTCCGCGCTTGCCGTCGACGAATATTTATCGGCAAGAAGTTCAAGCCCGCGCAGTTTATCGGGGTCGTTGTCGTCCTCGACAATCCTAATCCGCCCAAAAGCAATCGCGCTGGAAAAATACGTCGTGAACTCCTCGGCAACGACTTCATGGCGGTCGACGACGCAAAAGGAAACTTTATCGTTGCGTTTAATCGCGTCGAGCTTGTGACCGATCTTCGCGCTGTGGAAATAAATTTTGTTGCCCTCGACGGCGTAGTTAATCGGCACGGCGTAGCTATAGCCGTCGTCGCCGGAAAGTGCCAGCACTCCGAATTCGCCTTCGCGCAAAATTTTTTCCGCCGTTTCTTGCGATAAAACTTGTTTACTGCGCCGCATTTCTCTGAACATAAAATTTCAACTCCCTGCGCTGACACCGTCTTTAATAATTTTGGCGAGCTTGTCGCTCTCCTTTGCCGCGCTGTCAATCTTCATGATTTCGCGGCGGCAATCTTTGAGCGTCTTAATCGCGTCGTCAATTTTTTTGAGCGTGAGCGCGTTGTTGTCCTCGGCGAGCTTTTTGAGTGCCTGCTTGCAACTCTTGTAGAGTTCATCCTTCAAATTCGCACGAGACCGCTTGCGATTTTCAATTTCGCGGGCGAGCTTGTCGAGCTGCTCCATAGTGTGAATCGCCGCGAGGTAATCGTACTTCATCTGCGCGGACAGCGGAACTTCCAAATCGTTCGCGTCGATAATCGTGCCCGTGTCCACTGAATCTTTGAATCTGTCAATCGTTGCCACGTTAATCGCTCCTTTATCTGTCACGTCTGCGGCGGCTGTCGCGGGAATTTTTCAAGTCCTTTAAATCTTTAATCGTTCGTGATTCGCGGCGGGGGCTGTCACTGCGCGGGCGGTCGAAAGTTTTTTGCTGACGGTCGCCGCTTCTTTGCCTGTCAAAATTTCTCGGCGGGCGGTCATAAGTTTTCGGTTTGTCACTGCGCGGCTTAGCTGAATCGCCCTCCAAAAGTGCGCGGTGGCTGGCGTTGATTCTGCCCTTTTCGTCAATCTCGGTGATTTTAACTTTGAGCATGTCGCCAACTTTGACGGCGTCTTCAACCGTCGGAATTCGCTTGTCTGAAAGCTGGGAAATGTGGCACATCGCCTCCTTGCCGAAGGAAATTTCCACGAACGCGCCCGTCGGAATGATTCTGGTAACGGGTCCTTCGTAGACTTCGCCAATCGCCACGTCATGGACAATCTGCTCGATAATTTCAACGGCGCGGTCAATGCCCTCGACGTTCTTGCTCGTGACGAAAACTTGCCCGTCGTCGTTAATGTCGATGTCAACGCCCGTCTCCTCGATAATGCGGTTGATAATTTTGCCGCCCGTGCCGATAACTTCGCGGATTTTGTCGACGGCAATTTTAAGCGTGCGGACGCGCGGCGCGTAGGGCGACAAATCGGGCGCGGGTTCGCTGATAACTTCAAGCATCTTATCCAAAATAAAACTCCTGCCGCGTTTAGCTTGAGCCAATGCGTCGCTCAAAATTTCACGGGAAATGCCCGCAACTTTGATGTCCATTTGAATCGCCGTGACGCCTTCAGTCGTGCCCGCAACTTTGAAGTCCATATCGCCGAGCGCGTCCTCCATGCCTTGAATATCCGTCAAAATCGTGTGCGCGTCGCCGTCTTTGACCAAGCCCATTGCCACGCCGCTGACAGGTCGTTTAATCGGAACGCCCGCTTGCATTAAACTCAACGTGCTGCCGCAGACGCTGCCCATGGAGCTTGAGCCGTTGCTCTCCAAAACCTCGGAGACTAAACGAATCGTGTAGGGAAAATCTTCCGTCGACGGGATAACGGGAACCAACGCCCGCTCCGCCAATGCGCCGTGCCCAATCTCGCGACGACCGGGACTCCGCGCAGGACGAGCCTCGCCGACGCTGTAGCCGGGGAAATTGTAATGGTGAATGTAATGCTTCGTGTATTCGGGTTCAAGCCCGTCGATAATCTGTTCGTCGCCAATCGCGCCCAAAGTCGTAATCGTCAAAACTTGCGTCTGCCCGCGCGTGAAAAGTCCTGAGCCGTGCGTCCTAGCAAACAATCCGACTTCGCAGGAAATCGGACGAACTTCCTCCAGCTCGCGACCGTCGGGACGAATTTTTTCATGCGTAATCATTTTGCGGACGACTTCTTTTTCCACCTTATAAAAAACCGCGCCGATGTCCTTTTCCGCGTTCGGATAATCTTCGGCGGGGAATTTTTCGGCAAGAGCTTCGACGACCTCCGCCTTGACCGCGTCGAGTGCCGCCTCGCGTGCCAGCTTGTCGGGGTTGCGAACGACTTCATCAATTTTAGCCGTGGCGAGTTCACGGACTGCCGCGTCAATCTCCTCGTTCGGCTGAAAGAGCGTGACTTCCTTTTTCTCCTTGCCGACGGCGGCTTTAATCTCCTCTTGGAAGGCGACGATTTTTTTAATCTCCTCGTGCCCGAAAAGAATCGCCTCCAAAACAATTTCCTCCGGCAATTCCTTGACGCCCGCCTCAACCATCATGACGGCATCTTTCGAGCCGGCGACGATTAAATCCATTTCCGAAACGTCGAGCTGTTCTTTCGTCGGGTTGATGATAAATTCGCCGTCGACGCGCCCGACGTGCACACCGGCAATCGGTCCGGCGAAGGGAATATCACTCACGCACAGCGCACAGCTCGCGCCAATCATGCCGGCGATTTCGGGGGCGTTGTCCTCGTCGAAACAAATCACCGTCGCGATAATCTGCACGTCATTGCGGAAGCCGTCAGGAAAGAGCGGGCGAATCGGTCTGTCAATCAGGCGGCTCTTTAAAATCGCGCTGGTCTGCGGACGACCTTCACGCTTGATGAAGCCGCCGGGGATTTTGCCTGCCGAATACATTTTTTCTTCGTAGTCGACAGTCAGCGGGAAAAAGTCAACGCCTTCGCGGGGTTCAGCGGACATCGTCGCCGCAACTAAAACCGCCGTGTCTCCGTAGCGCACGAGAACCGCGCCGTTCGCCTGCTTAGCCATCTTGCCGTGCTCGACGATTAATTTCCTGCCGCCGAGTTCCATTTCAAATGTTTCCAAATTCTTTTCCTCCTAGTCATTTTTCACGCCGCTAACTTTCGACACAAAAATATTTTTTCCTGTGCAATGTGTGATAGAATGAACAACAATGACAGGAGGGAGAAGCTTGAAAAAAAATTTATTCGGATTGACGCTGACAGAATTGGAGCGGGAACTCGCGCCGCTGCCGAAATTCCGCGCAAAACAAATCGCCGCGCACATTTACAAGCACGGCATGAAAACTTTCGACGCGATGAACGACTTGCCCAAAAATCTGCGCGGGGAATTGGCGGAGCGTTATGAAATTAAAATCGCCGACATTAAAAAGCAACTCGACAGTTCGGACGGCTTGACGACAAAATTTTTATTGGGCTTAGCGGACGGCGCGGCGGTTGAAGTTGTTTTAATGCGCCACGACTACGGCAACAGCGTCTGCATTTCAAGTCAAGTCGGCTGTCAAATGGGCTGCAAATTCTGCGCCTCGACGCTCAAAGGTTTGGAGAGAAATTTGACGGCGGCGGAAATGCTCGGCGAAATTTTTTTTGTCAACGAATTCCTCGGCAAGGTCGTAGATTCGGTGGTCATCATGGGCACGGGCGAACCGCTTATGAATTACGACGCGCTGATTAAAATGCTCCGCCTTGCGCACGAAGATTATTGCCTCGGCATGAGCTACCGCAAAATTACAATTTCGACGTGCGGCATTGTCCCCGCGATAAAAAAATTGCGCGACGAGAAAATTCCCGTCACGCTATCGATTTCACTGCACGCCCCCGACGATAAACTCCGCTCCGCGCTCATGCCGATTAATTCCGCGTTCGATTTGAAAAGTTTGCTCGCGGCTGGCAACGACTACGCACAATCGACGGGGCGGCGCGTCACTTACGAATACATTTTGCTCGGCGGCGTCAACGACACGGAGGAGCACGCCCGTCGCCTTGCTAAAATTTTGAGTGGGCAACTCGCCAACGTGAATTTGATTCCGTTTAATCCCGTCGACGAAAGAACTTTCAGCCCGCCGACGAATCACGCCGTTAAAAAATTTTTCCACTTCCTGAACACGCACGGCATTGGCGCGACGATTCGCAAGGAAATGGGAGCCGATGTCAACGCCGCCTGTGGTCAACTCCGCGCGAAAACTTTGCGCCAACGAATCACGCCGTTAAAAAATTTTTCCACTTCCTGAACACGCACGGCATCGGCGCGACGATTCGCAAGGAGATGGGAGCCGACGTCAACGCCGCCTGCGGTCAACTCCGCGCAAAAACTTTGCGCCAACGAATCACGCCGTTAAAAAATTTTTCCACTTCCTGAACACGCACGGTATCGGCGCGACGATTCGCAAGGAGATGGGAGCCGACGTCAACGCCGCCTGCGGTCAACTCCGCTCAAAACGAAAATGACTTGCTTCCGATATAACGTCCCTCGGAAACAAGTCATTAACAGATAAGATGTTCGCAGTTCAACGCTTAAAGTTTTTTCACGTTGGCGGCCTGCGGACCGCGCTCGCCCTCGATAATGTCGAAGGAAACTTCCTGCCCCTCGTCGAGAGTTTTGTAGCCGTCGCTCTGGATGGCCGAGAAATGAACGAACACATCGTCGCCCTCTTCGCGAGCAATGAATCCGTAACCTTTTTCTGCGCTAAACCACTTTACCTTACCAACTGCCATGTTTAAATACCTCCAATAATTTTATCGCTCTTCGTGCGCAAGCTATCTAATTATAGACGCCCAAAATTTTTCTGTCAACCGATAAAATTAACATAGAATCGATACCTTTTATTGCACAAAGAGCGCGGAGATTATTTCTTATTGCGAGCGTTCGATAAAATGCTGTGGATCTTGTCTTCGGCGGAGGGTTGAGCGGCTGTCTTGGTCGCGCCGGCTTGCGGTCTTATGTTGCTTAGAATGCTGTTGATTGCGGCGGAACTCGATTGAGCTTGCGGCTTCGGTTGAGCAGGAGCGGCGGCGGTTTCTTCTTTGGCGTGGCTGGATAAAATGCTGTGAATCAAATCGTTTGTAGATTGCGGGGCGGCAGGTGCTACGCTCGCTCCGAGAACGGCTTGTTCGCCCGCCTCGTACAGAATATTTCCGTTAAAGGTCTGTCCGCCGATTGTCAGCGCGTTTGTGTATTGCCACATGCGCCCTTTGAAGTTGTCCTCCGAATTCCACTGCGCCGACCAAATTTCACAGCCCAGCGATTTCCAATCGATGAACTCCTCCAGCCACGACAGATTGGAATAAACGCCGCAATTCAACGGCTTGATACCGTCGAGGAAAGCTTTGCAGATGGCGGTTACGTTTTGGCGGCTGAAGTCGAAGCCGTGCCGTCTCTTGTATTCGTCGCCGTCTTCCATGTCGAACCACACGGGCAACTCCAAAAGGACGCCCGCCCGTTCGATTATTCCCTTGCAGAACTGCGCCTCGGCAAGTGCGTCGGCGGGAGTGAGCGCGTAGGAATAGTGATAAGCCCCGCAAATCAGCCCGGCTTTGTGCGCACCTTCGACATTGTGCTGAAAGTTTTCGTCGAAGCCCGTCTTGCCGTAGCCAGTGCGGCAAATGGCAAAATCAATACCCGCCGCCTTAACCGCCGACCAATCGACATTTTCGTTAAAGATGGAAACATCTACTCCGCGCATGATAAAACCTCCTGTCGTCAAAAAAGCCCGCCGACCGAAATCGACGAGCTCTTTTTAGTATCGAACAACATGCATCCCCGTGGGACGCGATTAATTTTACTGGAGCAAGCTGAGAACTGCCGAGCTGTTCTGGTTTGCCTGAGCCAACATAGCCTGAGCTGCCTG
>JAFPVP010000102.1 GCA_017412925.1 Selenomonadaceae bacterium | reverse complement strand
TTTTTCGTTCTGTTTAAATCGGTGTCGGCATGTCAGGGATTTTCGGTTGCTCGACTTCCGTCGGCTTTGTCAAGTCGACTGTCACGGGCGGCGGCTCTTCAATCACGGCGGGCGGCTTTTCTATTTCCGTTTCCGTCGCGCCGAAGACAATTTCCTTGAGTTCCTCCGCCGAAAGGGTCTCCTTGTCAATCAGAGCCTGCGCGATTTTTTCTAGCTTGTCGCGGTTTTCATTGATAATAGTGCGGCAAGCTTCGTAGGCTTCTTCCATGAATTTTTGAACTTCCTTGTCAATCTCGCGCGCAACTTCCTCCGAATAATTTTTTTGCGGCTGCCCTAAGTAATATTGTTGCGCAGGGTCGCCGCCGTAAGCAACAGGACCTAGGACGTTGCTCATGCCGTATTGCATAATCATCGCGCGAACAATTCGGCTGGCCTGCTGAATGTCCTGCGACGCGCCCGTTGAAATTTCGTTGAGGACGACTTCCTCGGCGACGCGCCCGCCCATTGACACTTTCAAGCGGTCAATCAGCTCCGAGCGCGTGGCGTAACTTCTGTCTTCTTTGGGCAACATCAGCGTGTAGCCGCCCGCCCTGCCGCGCGGAATTATCGTGACTTTGTGGACGGGGTCGGCGTGCTTTAACATCATGCCAACCAGCGCGTGCCCGCCCTCGTGATAGGCCGTCAATTTTTTCTCGTTCTCGCTCATGACTTTGGATTTCCTTTCGGGACCCGCCATCACGCGCTCGATTGATTCTTCAAGCTCCGTCATGTTGATTTCGTGCTTATTTCTGCGCGCCGCCAAAAGTGCCGCCTCGTTGACAAGATTAGCCAAGTCCGCGCCCGTGAAACCTGGCGTCCGCCGCGCCAAAATATCCAAGTCGGCGTCCTTTGCAATCGGCTTGCCTTTCGTGTGCACTTTTAAAATCGCGACGCGCCCTGTCAAGTCGGGCTTGTCAACGACAATTTGCCTGTCGAAACGTCCGGGGCGGAGCAGTGCTCTATCCAAAATATCGGGGCGGTTCGTCGCGGCGATTATGATAATGCCCTCGTTGGGTGCGAAACCGTCCATCTCCACAAGCAACTGATTCAAAGTCTGTTCGCGTTCGTCGTGCCCGCCGCCGACATTCGCTCCGCGCTGACGTCCCACCGCGTCAATCTCGTCAATAAAGATTATGCACGGCGAATTTTTCTTTGCCTGCGCGAATAAGTCACGAACTCGCGACGCGCCCACGCCCACGAACATTTCCACAAAGTCCGAGCCGCTTATCGTGAAAAATGCAACGCCCGCTTCGCCAGCCACAGCCTTTGCTAAAAGAGTTTTGCCGGTGCCGGGCGGTCCGAAAAGCAAAACGCCCTTTGGAATTCTCGCGCCCAAATCGTTGAATTTTTTCGGGTGCTTGAGGAATTCGACGACCTCGGCAAGCTCTTCCTTAGCCTCGTCCGCGCCCGCCACGTCCGTAAATTTTACCTTGACTTTGTCGCCGCCCATCATCTTTGCGCGGCTTTTGCCGAAGGAAAAAACTTTGCTACCGCCGCCCTGCGCCTGACTTATCATGAAGTACCAAAACGCCACCAACAGCGCAATCGGCAACAAAGACGTAAGGAGCGTCATCCACCACGGCGGGTCTTTCGGATTCTGCGCAACTATTTCCACGCCTTTGGCTTGCAACACATTAACCAGGTCGTCGTCATTAACCGGTTCGTCGGGGGCTATCGTCGTGAACTCTTTATCCTCTTTTGTCGTGAACTTAATCGTGTTTTTCGTCAAAACGACTTTAGAAATATCGTCCTGTGCGACTAAGGTCAGGAATTTTGAATAGCTCACTTCCTCCACGGGCTTGGGCGTTATCGTTAAGTAGTCGTAGGCAGTCACCGCAATAAAAATCGCCAGCAGATAAAACCCCACGTTGCGCAAAAAATTGTTCAATCAAAACGCTCCTTTGCCTTAGTCATTTTCCGCCGTAAACAGAGCGATTCAAAATGCCCAGATACGGCAGGTTGCGATAGTGTTGCGCGAAGTCAAGCCCGTAGCCGACAATGAACTCATCGGGCACGTCGAAGCCGCAGTAATCAATTTTAACGTCGACTTTGCGGCGGCTCGGTTTGTTGAGGAGCGTGCAAATCTTGACGCTGTTGGCTTTCTTGTCCATGAAGTAATCGATTAAAAAATTCATGGTCGTGCCGGAGTCGATGATGTCTTCCACGAGCAAAATATCGCGCCCTTTGGGGTCGTTGTCGAGGTTTTTAAGAATGTTGACTTTGCCGGTTGTGTGCGAGTTTGCGTCGTAGCTGGAGGCGATGAGAAAATCGAATTGAACGGGAATGGTCAGCCGCCGCACAACGTCAGTATAAAACATGACTGCGCCGTTGAGAATGCCGACCGTCAGCAGGGGCTTGGCGATGTCCTTGTAGTCTTCGCTGATTTGCGCACTGAGCTCCTTAGCGCGGGCGGCGATTTCCTCCTCGGTGTACAGTACGCGTTCGATGTAATCTTCTTTACTCTTCACAGCAATCAACCCTTTCTTTGAAAATTCTTCGTTATGTAAAGTCTGCCTTTTTTTAAATCAGCCCGCAAATTTTTGGGCAATTCGACGCCCGCCGTGCCGTGGATTAAAACTTTGCGGACGCCCTCGAAGTGCACGAAGCCGAAATCTTTTGCCGAGCCCGTGACTTGCGCCAGGAATTTTTTTATGACGATGCGTTGAAGTGCAGGGTGGAGTTTCAAAAATTCCGCGCGGACGAGTGCATTGTCTTTGACGACGGCGGGAAAAATTTTTTCTGCCTGCGCGGCGATAAAATCTGATTCTTCCGCCGTGACTTCGCCCAATCTGCAGAGCGTCTCGATTAGTGCGGGATTGAATTTCTCCAGCGTCGGAATAAGTTCCAGGCGAATTCTGTTGCGCGTGGCGTCAAGTTCAAAGTTCGTCGCGTCAAGGCGCGGTGATAAATTTTTTTCGCGGCAGAAATTTTCCAGCTCCACTTTCCTAAACCTAAGTAGCGGGCGAATCAGCAAGCCGTATTCCGATAGCGTCCTGAACTTCATGGCGGATAGTCCCGTCGAAGTCGCGCCGCGCAGGAGTCTCATTAAAATCGTTTCGGCTTGGTCGTCGGCGTGGTGCGCCAGGACAATCGCCTCGCAGTTCAAATCGCGTCGAACGTCGCTTAAAAATTCGTAGCGCAGAGTTCTTGCCGCAGTCTCGATTGAAATTTTATTTTCCGCCGCGAAATTTTTAACGTCGCCGCGCCCGCTGATGAATTTTATTCCGCGCTCCTCGGCGAAATTTTTCACGAACGCCGCGTCGTCAAGGGAGGCTCGTCCGCGCAAACCGTGTTCAAAGTGCGCGATGACAAGTTCCAACTTAAAGCGTTGCCGCGAATTTATCATAAGCTGCGCCAAGGCAAGCGAATCTGCGCCGCCCGACA
>JAFPVP010000101.1 GCA_017412925.1 Selenomonadaceae bacterium | reverse complement strand
TCAAAAAGTCTTTTTCATCTGTCGTAAGCGAAAGTTTTTTTACATGATTCGACATCGTTAAATCTCCTTAGACTAGATTTTCTGCTAAGAAGATTATACCACAAATAAAACATTGTGTTAATTAAAATGAGTTATACTAGTCGTATTGGGGCATTTTAGTGGCGGAGATTTACAAAAATTTATCTTCGTCTTTCACATGCCGTTTTTCTTCATCATAGCAGGTTATTTGCTCAATCTAAGTAAGTGGGGCGGCGCGGATAATTTCAAAAAATTTTCGGCGAAACTTTTCAAGCGACTGCTCATGCCGTATTTCATAGCTGAAATTTTGTTTTATCCGATTTGGTTTGTCGTCTGCCACGAGGCGGGATATTTAAAATATTGGGGAAGATGGTATGAACTTAATCCGGTTGACGCATTCATTGCAATTTTTATCGGCAACGGCAATAATAGCAATTTAATCTTGGGCGTACTGTGGTTTTTACCTGCACTACTCTTCACGGAAATAATTTTTATCAGGCTCTACAACAGACTGAACAAAATCGGTGCAGAAGTTTTTGTCCTCGCGTTAGTAGCTTGTTCTTTGTTGGGGTTACTCATTGGAAGAATTCATGCTCTACCGCTTGGAATTGACATTGCGCTCGCCGCGCAAATTTTTATATTGGTCGGCGTCTTGATTCGGAAATATAATTTTGTCGAACGATTGACGCCGAGAATTTGCGGAGTATTAATGTTTATTCTCGTGTTGATGTTTTACTTCAATGAGCGTATCGACATGAACTTTCGTATCTATGGGAATCCGCTGATGTTTTACGCGGGCGGAATCGCGGGGTCGTTGCTGGTGATGAAACTTTCCACGCTGATGACGGATGGAAAAATTTTTTCATTGATAAGCGACTGCGGGCGGCAAAGCATGATGATTTTGGTTTTGCACCCGATAGTTGCGAACATTGCCTATGAAATAATCGTTGGCGGCTTCAACTTCCCTGCAGAAAAGATTTTTACGGAACCTGCGATTATTTTTCCCGTGACGGCGGCGGGCGTCCTAATTCCGTTGTTCATCGCAAAAAAATTCGGCAAGCTCCCTGTGCTGAAAATTTTTTGTCCGTAAAAATAATTCCTGCTTTTGCTTGCCTGTAGTTAGCTTTATACTTTATAATTGCCTTGAAGTTAGGAGGCGGTGAACATGAAGCTCACGCGCAGAAATTTTGTAAAACTCGCAGGGATAGCGGGATTGGTTGGATTGAGCGGCAACTTTGCGGCTTGCAGCGGCAACTTGGCGAGCAAAGGGTCAGGCGTTGCCGAAGCAGATAAACTTCCTCCCAATGAAAAATCCAAAGTTTATTTCACCAAGACCATTGACGCCGAACACCTCATTGCAATCTATAATAAAGTTAATTCAGACATAACGGGCAGGGTTGGAATAAAAGTTCACACGGGCGAGCCGAACGGTCCAAACATTTTGCCGCGCGAATGGGTGCAAGCTCTCCAAGCGCAAATTCCGAACTCGGCAATCATTGAGACGAACACGCTTTATGGCGGAGCACGCTCGACGACCGAACGCCACAGGAAAACGATAAAAACGAACGGCTGGACGTTTTGCCCCGTTGATATTCTCGACGAGGAGGGCGACGTTGATTTCCCCGTCAAAAATGGTTTCCACCTCAGCGAAGTCGCCATGGGCTCGCACCTCACCAATTACGATTCACTTCTCGTCTTGACGCATTTTAAAGGGCACGCAATGGGCGGCTACGGCGGCAGTCTGAAAAATATCGCAATCGGTTGCGCGTCGGGCAAAGTCGGCAAGTTGCAAATTCACCTCAAAAATTGGGTTTTGGGCGACGAATTGATGGAACGCATGGCTGACAGCGGCAAGGCGATTTGCGACCACTTCGGCAGGAAAATCACCTACATAAACGTTTTGAACCGCTTAAGCGTCGATTGCGATTGTACAGGAACCGGAGCCGCCGCGCCCGAAATGCCCGACTTGGGAATTCTCGCTTCGACCGATATTGTCGCCGTGGATAAAGCTTCCGTCGATATGATTTACAAATTCCCCGACGACGGTAAAAATGATTTAATCACGCGCATTGAAAGTCGTGGCGGTCTGCGTCAAATCTCCGCCATGATTGAACATCAAATGGGCACGCCCAATTACGAAATCATTTCCATAGATTAATAAATCGCCGACTGTGTCGCTCGTGTCAATCCTCGCGGGCGTTTTTTTTCTTGCCCGAAAATTCTTTGCTACGAAATATTTTTCTGCTATAATCTTTTATCAGAATGGAAAATGGTGGTGATTACGTTTGCAGATAAAAGTTTTTAAAGCGGGCAATATGAAGGACGCCATGACCGCCATGAAAGCGGAGCTCGGTGACGAAGCCGTCATATTGCACAGCAAAAAATATAAAGAGGGCGGACTTCTCGGAATCGGTCGCCGCGAAGTCGTGGAAATTACCGCCGCTGTCGAAGAAAATTCCCTGCCTAAAAAATCGGAGCCGCCGCCCCTTAAACACCCGACCGTTGCGCCCAATTCCCTTTTGACCCGCTACAAGACCGACGGCACCGAACAGGCTATCAAGAATTTGGAATCGCGGCTTGACGACGAAAAGCCCGCCGAAGAATTTCAAGCTGTCGAAGAAAAACCTCAGCCCGTAGAAAATCTTCAACCCGTGGAAGAAACTCCGCCTGTGGAAGAAACTCCTCCGCCCGTCGAAGAATCTCCGTCGCCCGTGGAAGAAACTCCGCCGCCTGTCGAAGAAACTCCGCCACCTGTCGAAGAAACTCCGCCCGTGGAAGAAACTCCTCCGCCTGTGGAAGAAACTCCGCCCGCAGAAGAAACTCCGCCCGTCGAAGAAACTCCTCCGCCCGTCGAAGAAACTCCTCCGCCTGTTGAAGAAAATCCGCCCGTGGAAGAATCTCCGCCGCCTGTTGAAGAAACTCCACAGCAACAGGAAGCAGTCTTCACGCAGGAGCAAATGGCGCAGGCGCAAGCGATGTTTATGGCGCAGCTCAATCAAATGCAGATGATGCAACAGGCGGCAATCGCGCAGGCGCAGGCGGCAGAACAAATTCGACTTCAACAGCAAGAGCAACCCGCAACCACTTCGCAGAACGAGGAAAAAATTAAGCGGCTGGAAGATGAAATCTCGCAGATGAAAGCATTGTTGGCGGAAGTGCTGGGGCGCAGCGCGAATAAGGACACAATCACGTTGCACGAAGCTTTGAAACGCCAAGAGGTAAGCGAGGATATTCTAACGGAAATGGCGGCGCAATCGAACGCGGGAGATACTCTCGTTGATTTTCACTCCGCCGCCGCCAAGACGACTTTGATTAATTATCTGAACGAACACATAAAATTTTCCGACGGCGTCAAACTCAATCGGCACGGCGTGAGAATCGTTGCGCTACTGGGCACGACGGGCGTCGGCAAGACCACGACCCTCGCAAAAATCGCCGCCAAATTTGTCTTGGAGCAGAGGACGAACGCCGCGCTGATAACAGCCGACACCTACAGAATCTCCGCCGTCGAACAGCTCAAAACTTATTCCGACATTTTGGAATTGCCGCTGGAAATCGTCTACAATCCGCAGGAGCTCGCCTCGGCACTTGAACGCCACCGCGACAAAGATTTGATTTTAATCGACACGGCGGGGCGCAGTCAGCATAACGAATATCAACTGCGCGAGCTGGAAGAATTTTTGCGTATCAATCCGCGAATCGAAAAACATTTGGTAATCAGCGCGACGACTAAATTCACCGACGCCCGCCAAATCATGAATAAATTTGCGCAAGTCGAGCCGGACAAAATTATTTTCACCAAGATTGACGAGACCTCAAGCCTGGGCATGATTGTAAATCTTCTGCACGATAAAAAATATTCGCTGTCGTACATTACCACCGGTCAGAGCGTCCCCGACGATATTGAACGCGCCGGTGCCGATATTCTGGCGAATTTTTTGCTAAAGAAAGTCGACGAGCTGTAACGAGGTAAGTAAAATGTCTGACCAAGCATCAAGGCTGAGAAATTTACTTGAAGAGCGCGCCGAAGAGGATGCACAAGCGCGGGCAGTAGGCGAATTTCATTTTAAGGACACGGAAAATACGCGGGTCATAGCAATCACGTCGGGCAAGGGCGGCGTCGGCAAAACAAATCTCGCCGTGAATTTGGCGGTGGGCTTGCAGTTGGCGGGGCAAAAAGTTCTGCTGATTGACGCGGATATTGGCATGGCGAACGTAAATTTGCTGATGGGCTCCGTGACGAAGCGCAGTCTGCTTGACCTTTTGGAAAACGACGTTCGACTTGAGGACGTGTTAGAAGAGGGCGCGGCGGGCGTGAAATATATTTCGGGCGTGGCGGGCGTCGAGACGGTTTTAAATCTGAATCGTTTGGAGCGGCGGCGGCTTTATAAAAAACTCGCGCGCTGTTCGGAGCTGGCTGATGTCATCATAATCGACACGGGCGCGGGCTTGAATCGCAACGTGATTGAATTCGTGCTGGCGGCGGAGGAAGTTTTGCTGATAACCACGCCCGAACCGACCGCGCTCGCCGATGCCTACGCCGTCATAAAAGCCTACAGCACCTACACCGACCGCCGAAATATCAAGCTCGTCGTCAATCGCATTCGCGAGGAGGAAGAGTGCGTCGAAGTCGTCGAGAAAATTAATCAGACGACGAAAAAATTTTTGGGCGTGACGGTCGGCTGTCTCGGCTACATTTACGAGGACAAAACCGTCCTTGACGCCGTGCACAGGCAGGAGCCTTTTTTTATCGTCAATGAAAATTCTCCGGCGTCGCGCTGTATCGCCGAGCTTGTTAAAAGTTTGCTCAGCGGCGAAAAAATGGAATCGGTCTCTGCGGGCTGGCGCGGCTTTTTGTACAGATTATTTGGCTATTAAGAACGCAATGCAAAAGACGAGGTGATTTTTTTGAAGTATGAAATTTTGTATCCTGAAGCTTTTCCGGTCGTCGAGTGCTATCTTGAGCGCGGCGAGAGTATCAAAGCCGAATCCGACGCGATGATTGCCATGTCGCCGACGATTGACGTGGAAGGCAAGATGGACGGCGGCATTTTGAGCGGCTTAGCGCGTAAATTTCTTTCCGGCGAGAGCATGTTTTTTCAGGAGCTGACTGCGCGGCGCGGTGCTGGCAAAATTGTTTTCGGTCACGCATTGCCGGGCGGTATCATGGACGTGGAACTTGACGGCTCCTACGGCTTGACGATTCAAAAGGACGGTTTCCTTGCCGCCACGCACGGCATTGACATTGAAACTAAGACGCAAAATCTTTCGCGCGGACTTTTAAGCGGCGAAGGTTTTTTTGTGCTGAACGCCAGAGGGCACGGCACGGTTTTTGTTTCGAGCTACGGCGTCATTCACCCGATTAACCTTGACGACCGCGAGGAAGTCATAATCGACAACGGGCACTTGGTCGCTTGGCCCGACTACATGGACTACAAAATCGAAAAAGCCTCCAGCGGCTGGATTTCCAGTCTCACTTCGGGCGAAGGTCTCGTTTGCCGCTTTAGAGGTCCTGGCGTCGTCTTGATTCAAACGCGCAACCCTGACAGTTTCGAGAATTGGATTCGCTCAATCGTCCCGTCAAAATAAATTCAGTGAACGCAAAAGACCGCCTCCAAAAATCGGAAGCGGTCTTTTAGTCTGAAATTGTCGTTTGCCTCGGTAGCCAGCCGAGGTGTTGATTTATGAAAAGTTAGCGTCACTCTCTTTGTGTATTATAAAATGCTATCAAAAATTTTGCAAGAAAAAATTTACATTGTCAAAACACAAATTGTATTGTAAACTGCCAATGTTGCTTCCCCGATACCGGCAACGGAAGGGAGGTGACAACTATGTCACTCTCTATTTTCATGGCGAGTGTCGCGGCGACCGTAGTCGGAGATGTGGTAGCTTACTTCATCATTAAGTGGCTCGACCGCTAAGATTTCTCACCGCACATAGTTAGCGTTAATCTTCAAAACGCGCAAGAAGTCCCGACTAGCCACCGGGACTTCTTTTTTTATACGCGAACTTCAAAATGCTTGCCCTTGTCGTCGTCTTTTTTTGGTGGCAACTTCGCGGGCTTGGGCGGCGGCGTGGCAGGTTTAACTTTATCTGCCGCCGCTTTGAGCCTGTCCGTTGAGTCCTCGAAAAGTTCAGCTTTGGTGAGCGCGGGCTTTTCCGTGAACAAAAATTTTTTTACCACTACGAATCCCGCTACCGCCACAAATATCAGCGTGAACACCCAGAAAACGTCGCTGTGCCCTTCGTGATAATTTATCTTGGGAATGACGGGACGCGCCTGCTCAGTTTCTGTCTGCGTGGGGGGAGTGTACGCATCTTGAGCTTCGCGGGCGTCCATTTCCCGAAATTGGCGCAAAACGTCTTGACCTCTGTCGTAGTCCGATTGCGTGTCGGAGACAAGCGGCGCGTCGGGCGGAATGACTGTGACGGTTTGATTGGCGGGCGGAGTTTCCTCCTCGTCGCGTTCAACTGTCCGTTTAGTCAAAGCTCCCGAACCATGCGCTACGGCGTCCCTTGCCTGACTTTCGGGCGAATCGTCGACAGCCTCCTCGGAATTTTTGACAAAGGGAGTCCTGTCAATGCGCGGAGGAGTCGGCGGCGTCGGTCTGACGGCGGGCGCAGGTGCTGTCGGCGGTTGCGGAGGTTCCAGTGTCATAATTTTTTCTATTAGCTAATCAGAGCATGTGCGCGCGAAGTTCTGCGCCGTCTTGAGCGGAAAGGTAAGCGGGCGCGATGTCAAAGACAGTCTTGCAACCGTTGTTGCCTTCCTGATTAAGCCGATAAGCCGCGCGCGCATAGGCGACCAAAACGCTGGTGGTGAATTCGGGATTGGAATCAAGTTTGAGATTGAATTCGATGATGTGGTTGTTCTCTTTATCCATGCCAGTTTTGCCAGAACGAATCACGAAGCCGCCGTGCGCCAGCCCCGCGTGTTTAGTCAAAAGTTCTTCCTCGCTGATGAAGTTGACGACCGTATCATAATCGGCAAAATAATTCGGCATGGTCTTAATTGCGTTCTCAACTTCGGCGGCGTCCGCGCCTTCCTCCAAAACTACATAGCACTCGCGCAGATGTTTTTGGCGGGTGGTGAGTTCGGGATTTTGTCCGCTACGAACGGCTTCGAGTGCGCTGTCAATCGGAACGGTGTACTGCTTTGCATTCTTGACGCCCTTGACGCGGCGAATCGCATCGGAGTGACCTTGGCTGACGCCCTTGCCCCAGAAAGTGTAATCCTTGCCGTCGGGCAGAATCGCATTTGCATAAGCACGCGCCAACGAGAACAGACCGGGATCCCAGCCGACGGAGATAATTGCAACGTGACCGGATTTTTTAGCCGCCGCGTCGACTTTGGCGAAGTGTTCGGGAATTTTGGCGTGCGTGTCGAAGCTGTCGACGACGTTGAACATTTCGGCGTATTCAGGCGTCTGCGTCGGGAGGTCGGTTGCACTGCCGCCGCAAAGAATCATCACGTCGATTTTGCCAACCCAAGCCTTTGCGTCGTTAACATGGACAACGGGGACGCCGGGCGTCTGGATTTTAACTTTGGCGGGGTCGCGGCGCGTGAAGACTGCCACAAGCTCCGTATCGGGATTTTCTTTAATTGCGCATTCCACGCCACGTCCTAAGTTGCCGTATCCGAGTATTCCTATTTTCATGATTCATTGCCTCCTGTGAATTACTTTCAATTAACGTAGCGCATTATAACACAAACGTTAGAGTATGCAAGCCTTTTCGTTCATGAATACAATATTATTCGCGCCGATTGCTTGCGCTAAAAAAATTTTCAGTAAGGGCGCGATTTAGATTGACGCCAAAACGATTTCTTGATAGAATTCCCAACAAAGGAAATAATGCGGGAAGTGTCTTCAAAAATTCAAGGAGGAATCGGTCATGGCTATGATAATTAATGACAACACCCACTCTATGAGTGCGCTGACTTATTACACCCGTAACACCGACAATATGCAGAAAAGCATGTCGCACATTGTCAGCGGCATGAAGATAGGGCACGCGGGCGAAGACCCGTCGAATTGGGCGGTAAGCGAACATATGCGCGACAGAATTCGTGCTACTGACCAAGCTAATCAAAATGTGCAGAACGATACGAGCTTGCTCAAAGCCGCCGACGGAGCTATTTCCAATACGGTTGAAATTATTCAAGCACTCAAGGCGCGGGCAATAAACTCCGCCAACGATACCAACGACGATGACGGACGCTCCGCCCTGCAACGTGAAGCGGAATTATTGCTTGCGCAGATTGACAACAACGCGCGGGGAACGACTTTCAACGGCAAACGTCTTTTGGACGGTTCGCAGGCGAGTGAGGGCTTGACTTTCCATATCGGCGGCGAAACGAATTTTTCTGTGAATATTAAGTTGGAAAACATGACTGCCAACGCTCTGGGGATTAGCGGGCTTAACTTGTCGACGCGCGAGGGAGCATTGAATGCACTTGCTGAAACAACAAACGCCGACGGAACGACTGCTCCGTCAATGCTCGACAAAGCACTCAACAAAGCACTTGTTATGCAGGCGTCAATCGGCGCAATGGAGGAGATGCTCGGTTACACTGGCGAAAATCTTACCGACTACAGCGAGAACATGCAAGCCGCCGAATCTTCAATCATGGACGCGGACATGGCTAAGGAAATGACGTCTTACGTTAAATGGAGTATCCTTGCTCAAGCGTCGGAGTACATAATCGCCCAACAGAATCAAAACGCGGCGTCGGTTCTCGATTTGCTTACTCCAGTGCAGTAAAAATTAGGAATGAATAATCTTCCCGCGCAGAATTGCGACGCTGTGCGCCGATTCTGTTTAGACCGAAAAAAATTAACCGCCCCAACGTTCGGAGCGGTTTTTTTGTTGCGCGAAAAAATTTTAGGCTTTCTTAAATGCAGAGGCGGGCTGTTTGCAGCGTGGACACTGCGCGGGCGGTTCGTCGCCGAAATGTTCATAGCCGCAGACGGAGCAGACCCATTTTGTACCGGTAGCCTTGGGCGCGTCGGATTTTTCTTCAACAACGGGAATTTCCTCGATTTCGGGGAGCTCCATAATTTTTTTGCCGTCAAGATTTTCATAGCCGAGCGGCGTGTGCGTCGACAGGTAGACGGTTTTATTTTCCTTGATGAAGGCGCGAACTCTGTTCAAAGTGTCGCGTGCGGCGGGCATGTCTTCAAAGACGACGGACAATTTATTTTCCAACAAAGCCTCGTCGGTGTAGGTAACGTCGCCGTGAATCAGATAATTTTTGTCGCCGTCCTCGACGATGACGATTGAATTGCCCTTCGTGTGACCGGGCGCGAAGATGTAATAAACTCCGTCGGCGATTTTCTGGCACGCGGGGAAATTTTTATACGCGCCGTCAGTGAAGTCAGTGCGCACGACGTTATCGCCCGTCAATTTCATGTCGTCGGCTTCAATCCGCGAGATATAAATTTTGGCGTTCGGGAAGTGGCGCAGTTCGCCGGTGTGGTCGGCGTGTTTGTGAGTGATTAAAATTTTTGAAACCTGCGCGGGCTCGTAACCAGCCACACGGAGCGCGTCGACGTAATCTTTAACCTTGTCGCCGAACGTTATCACGCTGTCGGGCGTCACGGGAACTTTTTCTTCGGCGGGGAAGCCGGTATCAACCAGAATAACTTCCTTGCCGGTGTCGATAACGTAGTTTTGCAGGCTGGAGCGGAGTTTTTCCTCCTTAATCGAACCTTCGGGCAAACCGCCGCCGCAAGCGAACGACTTCATCATATAGCCGCCGTCAAAAAGTTTAACAGCAGAAACTTTCATATCAAGAGACCTCCTCGCCTCAACAAAATTTTTACCGTCAATCATCAAGCCGAGCGTCGCAACGCCCGCCGCTTTTATAAATTCGCGCCGATTCATCAGACTTTCTCCTTGAAGACGGACGCAGGTTGACTGCAAATTGGGCAGACTTCGGGCGGAGCGTCGCCTACGTGTTCATAGCCGCAAATCGTGCACACAAAAGTTTTCTGTCCAGATTCAGCTTTGGGAGCGGGCGCGGCGTCCATAAGTTTGAAATCTTTTTTCGGCTGAGCGCACACGGGGCAAGTCCAATTTTCCGGCTCCGCGTCGAGGTCGCCATAATATCTGTAGCCGCAGCACGGGCAGACGTAAAGTTTTTTGCCGGCGGTATCGGCGGGCGTAAAATCGGGCTTGAACTTCTTAAAAATTTCATCGATAACAACGCCGTGATGTTTTTCTTCCTGCGCGAAAGTTTCCATCTCGTCGGCGGCTTTGTCCAAACCTGCTGCGCGGAATTTTTCGGCAAGAGCTTTGACATTTGCCTCGCCGCCATATTCCGCCGCCCTAACTCTGTCAAGCAGTTCCCAGAAATCTTTGGGATATTTGCCGCTCAAAGTTGCGTAAAATCCAGCGTGCTTAGCTTCTTGATTCGCTGATTCGCGGAGAATTTCCGCCACTTCGTCAAGCCCCTGTTCCTTAGCCAGACGCGCAAGGGCGTAATACATCAGCGTGCCGTTAATTTCAGCGCGCGCCGCTTCTTTGGAAATAAATTCAAGGTCGGTGCCCTTCGTCGCGCCGTGCAGACTGACTTTTTCCTTGAAGACGCTTTTCGGCTGACCGCACACGGGACAACATTCGGGCGGCTCGTCGCCGGTATGTTCATAGCCGCAGACGGCGCAGATCCATTTTTTGCCGCCGCTATTTAAAACTTCGGGCTTGTATTTTCTCAACAGCTCGTCGATAACAACGCCGTGGTGCCATTCCTGTTCAGCGAAAATTTCCATTTCATCCGCCGCTTTGTCGAAGCCCGCCGCACGAACCATATCCGCCAAAGTTTTAATTTTTGTTTTGCCGGAGTATTCAGCCTTGGCGACGCCCGCAACGAATTGCCAGAAATCTTTCTGAACTTTTCCGTTCAAAGTGGCGTAAAAGCCCGCGTGCACCGCCTCTTGATTGGCAGATTCGATAAAGGTGTTGGCGACCTCGTTCAAGCCCTGCTCTTTTGCCAGCCGTGCCAGCGCGTAGTACATCATCACGCCGTTAGCCTCGCCTTGAGCCATTGCCGCCATCGCCGGTTCAAGGTCGGTGCCCTTCGTCAAGCCGTGCAAACTTTCTTTAGCTTTGACGGAAGGAGCGCGATCGATTTTCGGATACTCGAACGCATAGCCTACGCCGAAATGGATAACCCACTCCGGCTTTTCGGGAATCGGAATCCAGTAGCCGTAAGCCTTGCCGAAGTTGCCTTCGTAGGTACAAAATTGCGGCTCGCCCGTGTCGACGGCTTTATCACATTGACAGCCCTTGTGATTTTCCGGCTTGCCGATTGACGAACACTTAATGCCCGCCTTGAGCCCGAACTCGGCGGCTTTTTTGTTCACGGCGACGATTTCGCGGCTCTTCTGCGTTATCGTCACGGCTTCGGGGAAATTGTCCCACATCAAATGAAATGCGCGGATAATTTCTTCGTTGCTCACACGAATCACTCCCTAAAATATAATTCATTATAAAAATAACCCGCCGCCAAAATTTTTGCAACGGGTTGAAAAGAAATTTTTACGATTCACCGATATTGTAAAGCACAGCAAATAATTTTTAACTTCGCGCCACCGCGTTTATCAAAGGAGCGGGCTAAAGTTTGACGATAAAAATTTTTCGCAGTAAAATATTTCCAAAACGACGGAGGAAAATTGCCACGGTTAAAGATTGGAAGTGAATTTACGAAAATAATTTTGTAAGCTTGTGCAAGGAGATGATTCAAATGCTAGTTAGGGACGTTCGCAATGATTACGAGATTATTGAAGGGGTGAAGTTCATGGCACCGAGTCCTGGTTGGGGTCACGTTAATGTCACGGCAAATTTGGTTACAATCATCAATGGTTACGCGAGGATAAACAAGCTCGGCGTCGCCGTTGCAGACAATTTCGACGTGCACTTTCCCGACGGCAATCTTTTCAAGCCCGATTTTATCTTCGTCAGCGCGGCTAAAGCTAAAACGCTCTTTGCAAATAAAAATGCGACGTTGCACGGCGTGCCCGACATGGTTGCCGAAATTTTTTCCCGCTCGACGATGAAACGCGACGTCGGCATTAAAAAAGACATTTACGAACGCAACGGCGTGCGCGAATATTGGATTATCGACCCGTGGCGCGAAAGTATCGACGTTTATCTTTTGCACGACGGCAAATATGAACTCGGCGGGCATTACGAAAATTGGAGCGAGAACGATTTAGAGGAATGGGCGCAGTTAGCAGAGGAGGAGAGACCGGAAGTTACAATGGAAATACCCGTCGCCGTTTTGGACGGCTTCAAGGTCAAAATCAGAAATATTTTCGGCTGGTATTTCGAGTAATTAGTAAGGAGACGATTTTCATGGCGGACATCTACCAAAGCGAGAGCAACACTTTGATCAGCGGTACGCTTTATAACGACAGCATAACTTCAAGCGGCACCAACGTAACAATCGACGCGAACGAGGGCAACGACTTCATTGATAATTACGGCGAAAATTCCTCAATCAACGCTGGCGACGGTAACGATTCCATTAACAACGCCGGCTCTTTGGTGACAATGGAAGGCGGCTCTGGTTTCGATTCCCTTTACAATAACGGTTGGAGAGCGACAATCGACGGCGGCACTGGCAACGACACAATCACCAACGAAGGCGAAAATGTTCTGTTCGTCTACAATGAGGGCGACGGCTTCGACGTTATCAGTAACTACAACTCGACCTCGACATTGCAAATCGGTGACGGCACGGGCACTTACTCCGCGCGAATCAGCGGCGATGATGTCGTCGTGACGGTCGGCGAAGGCAAGATAACTTTGGTCGGCGCGGAGCGTTTTTATGATACTCGTAATGTCAACATTGTGGGCGTCTATAAAAACCAAACGGACGGCGACGACACAATCAGCAACTTCGACGACAACGCGACAATCAACGGCTACGGTGGAAACGATAATATTTCTAACAGCGGCAATAATGTCCTAATCAACGGCGGGGCGGGCGATGATAACATTTGGAACGACGGCTCCAATTCTACTTTAAACGGCGAAGCAGGCTCCGATACAATCGCAAACGAAGGCTCCAACGTAACAATCGCGGGCGGCGCGTATAACGATGAAATTTCCAACGACGGCGGCGAAAACGTCAACCTCTCCGGCGGCGCGGACAACGATGAAATTTCCAACATCGGCAATAAAGCAACAATAGACGGCGGCTCCGGCAACGATCACATCTTCAACTACGGCGAGTATTATGTCGGCTCCGACGGCGACGGTGATTACGGAACTAGCTATAAAGTCGTCGGCAACTACACTTCCATAAACGGCGGGGACGGCTCCGACACGATTGAAAATGTTTTAGGTAGAGAACGCGATATATTTGGCGAATACTACACTTTCAGCCCCGATAACACCACGATAGAAGGCGGCGCAGGTAATGATTCAATTTCCAACGATGGCTCCCGTGTCACGATAAGCGGCGGTAAAGGCGACGATAGCATTATCAACAACCGCTATGGTAGTGGTGAAGAAATTTACGGCGGACAACAGGTTCTGCTCGTTTATAACGAGGGCGATGGCAACGATTATATAGAAGGCTTTGACAGCACTTCCACGCTCCAAATCGGCGACGGCACGGGCACTTGCTCGATAGAAAGTGACGGCGCGGATGTAGTCCTTCACGTCGGCGAAGGAAAAATTACTTTGGCGGGCGTGACGTATAACGGCAAAGTACCTCGAATATTGGCTAGATACTCGAAAATTATTTCGGGAACTGAGGGAGCGGACAATATTACAAATGTCCTCGACAACATGACGATTAACGCACTTGGCGGCGACGATACAATTACTAACTCTGCTTATAGTACAACAATCAATGGCGGCGAAGGCAACGACTTAATTGATAATGTTGTTGAAGGCGATTATTCCAATCCCGACTATTCAAGCATAGACGGCGGCTCCGGCAACGATACAATCACAAACGAAGGCGACTACGTGACAATCGCGGGCGGCAAGGGTGACGACAGCATTGAAAATCGAAGATATTATGACTACAGCAACCGCGAATATTATGGCGGCGAAAATATTGTATTCGTTTACAACGAGGGTGACGGCAACGATATTATCCACGGCTTCAAAGCAGATTCCACGCTCCAAATAGGAGACGGCACTGGCATTTATTCCACTGTCGCGAGCGGCAACGACATAATTGTCAGCGTTGGCGAGGGCAACATCACTTTGACGGGCGCGGCGAGTTTAAGTGCAGTGAACATCAACGGCACGGACAATTCCACGCTAACTTGGACGCTCAATGGCACGACGGCGACTTACGGCAATTTGGTTACAGTCAGCGGAGTTAAATCAGTCAGCGGCATTTCATTGAGCGGTAAGACAATTACGGTTGCCAATTCCGCGCTGAACAATTCCAACGTGACAGTCAGCAACGGCTACAATCTGGCGTTGGCAAATGACGTTCCCACTCCTCAGACGACGGCGGCAGGTTGGAGTTTGAGCGGCACGACCGCAACTTACAAAGCGGCGGCGACTTCAGCGGGCTACAAACTTTCCAACAATCAAATTGCGTACTCTGCGGCGAGCGGCGGTGAAACTTTCACAGTCAGCGGAGTAAAATCGACGAATGGAATTTCATTGAGCGGCAAGACAATCACGGTTGCCAATTCCGCGCTGAATAATTCCAACGTTTCAGTTAGCAACGGTTACAATCTGGCGTTAGCAAATGACGTTCCCACTCCTCAGACGACGGCGGCAGGTTGGAGTTTGAGCGGCACGACCGCAACTTACAAAGCGGCGGCGACTTCAGCGGGCTACAAACTTTCTAACAATCAAATCGCATACACTGCGGCGAGCGGCGGCGAAACTTTCACGGTCAGCGGAGTTAAATCGACGAATGGAATTTCATTGAGCGGCAAGACAATCACGGTTGCCAATTCCGCGCTGAATAATTCCAACGTTTCAGTTAGCAACGGTTATAATCTGGCGTTGGCAAATGACGTTCCCACTCCACAGACGACGGCGGCAGGTTGGAACTTGAGCGGCACGACCGCAACTTATAAAGCGGCTTCTACTTCGGCGGGCTACAAACTTTCCAACAATCAAGTCGCGTACTCTGCGGCGAGTGGAGGAGAAACTTTCACCGTCAGCGGAGTTAAATCGACGAATGGACTTGCTTTGAATGGCTCGACAGTAACGGTCGCCAATTCCGCGCTGAACAATTCCAACGTTTCAGTCAGCAACGGCTATAATCTGGCGTTGGCAAATGACGTTCCCACTCCACAGACGACGGCGGCAAATTGGAGTTTGAGCGGCACGACCGCAACTTATAAAGCGGCTTCTACTTCGGCGGGCTACAAACTTTCCAACAATCAAATCGCATACACTGCGGCGAGCGGCGGAGAAACTTTCACCGTCAGCGGAGTTAAATCTCTCGACGGACTTTCGCTGGATAAAAAAGTTGTCACAGTCTCCAAAGCGTCGTTGGGCACGAGCAAAGTTACGGTCTCCGACGGCTACACAATTAAGCTTGCTGATGATGTAACGGCACCTTCAACTAAAAAAGCGTGGAGTCTTAGCGGCACGACGGCAACCTACAAGCAGACGACGAACGCGGGATATACTCTCGATGACAACGCCGTAACCTACACGAAAAAATCCGCGAAAAATTTGGCGACGGTCAAGGGCGTCAAGTCGACTAAGGGGCTTTCCATTAGCGACAAAGTTATCACGGTGTCGAAAGCCTCGCTGGGCACAAGCAAAGTATCAATCAGCGGCACGGGCTACACGCTCAAGCTCGGCTCCGATGTAGTTGCTCCCGCGACTAAAAAGGCGGCGTGGAGTTTAAGCGGCTCCACTGCCACTTACAAAAGTTCCTACAAGACGGCGGGCTATAAACTGGCTAGCAACGGCAAATCGATTGCCTATTCCAAAGCGACGAAGCCGACAACTTTAGCGACGGTTAAGGGCGTCAAGTCGACTAAGGGGCTCTCTGTCAGCGGCAAAGTTGTCACGGTCTCTAAAGCGTCGCTGGGCACAAGCAAAGTATCAATCAGCGGCACGGGCTACACGTTAAAGCTCGGCAAGGACGCGACCGCTCCGAAATCTACAAACGCTTGGAGCCTTAGCGGCACGACGGCAACCTACAAGCAGACGACGAACGCGGGCTACACGCAAGACGACAACGCCATAACCTACTCGAAAAAATCCGCGACGAATTTGGCGACAATCAAGGGCGCGAAGTCTAAGAGCGGGCTAAAAATTAGCGGAGAAAGAATCACGTTGAAAAACTCCGCGCTGAGCAAAAAAGTCACCGTCAGCGGCGGCTACAACTTTGACTTCGCGGCGGATTATAAAAACGCGACGATAACCGGCTCTGGCAGTGACGACACAATCATCGCGCGCGGCAAAAATATTTTGGTCAACGGCGGCGCGGGTGACGACACAATTAAAATCCTTGGCACGGGAACGGTTAAGGGCGGCGCAGGTTCTGACGTTTTCTACTACAAATCGAGCGGCGCGAATGTCATCAGCGACTATGCGGAGGAGGATACTATCAGCATTGCGTCGGGCAAAGCGACTACTTCAACCAGCGGCGACGATTTAATCCTAAAAGTCGGCAAGGGAAAAATTACCGTGGTTGACGGCAGAAGCAAAGCTGTCACCTACATTGACGCGGACGGCGAACACACCTACAAAGACACTTCGGGCGTTAAATTCAACGCGGCGGGTACAGGCGTCACGCTCACGGCTGATTACTCGGAAGATGTTTTCGACCTTTCAGATTATCCTGACTACAAAAACAAAGTGACCACGATTAACGCCGCGAAAGTCAAACATTCGCTGGAGATTACTGGCAACAAGAACGCCAACAAAATCACCGGCACTTCAGAAGACGATTCAATCAACGGCGGGGCGGGCGCAGACCTTATCAAGGGCGGCGCGGGCAACGATTCGCTCTGGGGCAACAAGGGCAATGATACGCTTTACGGCGGAGACGGCGACGATACTTTCATCTACAAAAACGGCGAGGGCAACGACGTTATCGCGGATTTCGAGATTGGCGACAAAATTCAAGTTATCGCGGCGGACATTGGCTCTCCCACTGCTGCGAACGGCGATGTTACTTTCACTGTCGGCAGTGGCAAGCTTGTCATCAAGGGCGGCGCAGATAAACCCATTCAGCTTTACGGCGAAAATGGCGGTGCCTTGTCGCAGAAGTACAAGCCATAAGACACCGTTAAACCCGCCAAACTTCTCATAACAATTTCGGGCAGTCGCACAAAAATTCTGCGGCTGTCTTTTTTTTGCGCGAAAAATATCTTATAATGCGGGAAATATTTAGAGGTTGCGCGATTCGGCAAGAGAGGGATTACCATGGCTGAAATTTACAACAATAAATCTAATACGCTGTTATCCGGTACTAGTACCTATGATAATATTAAAAATGGCGGCTATGACAGAAGCTACGTTTGGCATACTGGCGGCTCAAACGTTACAATTTTAAGCGGCGGTGGCAACAGTTCCATTGAAAATAGAGGCTCAAAAGTTACGATAAGCGGCGGTAACGGGGCTGATACTGTTTATAACGGTTCATACGCTACTAATTCGTCAATAAGCGGCGGCGGTGGTAACGATGACATTGACAACTACGGCTCCTTGGTGATAATCAACGGTGGCTTAGGTGACGATTATATTTCCAGTGGATACGGCTCAAATGCCTCAAATGTCACGATAAGCGGCAGTGCTGGAGCCGATACTATTTCTAACCATTCAGGCGGTGCCAACTCGTCTATAAGCGGTGGTTCAGGCAACGATTATATTTATAACTCTGGCAATTCGGTGACAATCGACGGCGGGGCGGGCGACGATTCCATTGTCAATGGGTACGACTCAAATGGTTCAAATGTTACGATAAGCGGCGGCACAGGCAACGACACCATCTGCAACAACTGTTATCGTATATATGATGGCAGTATTTATTATGGAGACAGAGATGATGCTTCAAATGTGTTATTCAAATACAATTTCGGCGACGGCAAAGATGTTATTTACGGCTTTAAGGCAGATTCAACACTGTCAATCGGCGGCGGCTCCTATTCTACAGAAAAAGACGGAAATGATATTATTGTCAAAGTTGGTGACGGAGAAATTTTACTGATTGGCGCGGCGGATTTGGATACGTTAAATATTGTCGGCAAAGAAATTTCCGCAAATTTTTGGACGCTCGACGGCACCACGGCTAAATACGGCGACCTTATCACGGTTAAAGGTGTCAAAAGTTTGGACGGCATTTCTTCTAGCGGGACAACCGTCACCATTTCCAAAGCCTCGCTGGGCACAAGTAAAGTTTCAATCTCCGATGGCTACAAGTTAAAAATTGGCTCCGACGTGACCACTCCCGAAACGACAAACGCTTGGAGCTTAAAAAAGTCAAAGGCAACTTACAAGCAGACGGCGACGGCGGGCTACATTCTCACGGACAACGCTATCACTTACTCGAAAAAATCTACAAAAACTTTGGCGACTGTTACGGGCGTTAAATCCCTCGACGGGCTAAGCGCGGACGGTAAAGTTATCACGGTGTCTAAAGCGTCACTCGGCACAAGCAAAGTTTCAATTTCCGGCGGCGGCTACAAACTCAAACTCGGCTCCGACGTGACCACTCCTAAAACAACAAAAGCTTGGAGCTTTAAGAATTCAACAGCCACTTACAAGCAAACGACCTCGGCAGGTTATAAGCTCACCAACAATGCCATAACCTACACAAAAAAATCCGCAAAAAATTTGGCGACGATTAAAGGCGTCAAGTCGACGGACGGGATTTCCGTCAGCGGCAAAAGAATCACGCTGAAAAATGCCGCGCTAAATAAAAAAGTTACCGTCAGTGGCGGCTATAATTTTGATTTCGCGGCGGACTATAAAAACGCAACGATAACCGGTTCTATCAATTCTGACACAATCATCGCGCGCGGCAAAAATATTTTGGTCAACGGCGGCGCGGGTGACGACACAATTAAAATCCTTGGCACGGGAACGGTTAAGGGCGGCGACGGCGCAGATATTTTCTACTACAAATCGAGTGGCGCGAACGTCATTAGCGACTACGCGGCGGAAGATAAAATTTCAATCGCGACGGGCACGGCGGCTACTTCGACCAGCGGCGACGATTTAGTTTTGACGGTAGGCGGCAAAGGGAAAATTACTGTCGTTGGCGGCAAAAGTAAAACCGTTACCTACATTGACGCGGACGGCGAACACACCTACAAAGACACTTCGGACGGTGTCAAGTTCAACGGCAAGGGCGTCACGCTCACGGCTGATTACTCGGAAGATGTTTTCGACCTGACAGATTATCCTGATTACAAAGATAAAATCGTTACGATTAACGCCTCGAAAGTCAAACACTCGCTGGAGATTACCGGCAACGCAAAAGCCAACACAATCACCGGCACTTTAGAAGACGATTCGATAGACGGCGGCGAGGGCGCAGACCTTATCAAAGGCGGCGCAGGCAACGATTCACTCTGGGGCAACAAGGGCAGTGATACGCTCTACGGCGGCGCGGGCGACGATACTTTTATCTACAAAAACGTTGACGGCTTCGACGTTATCGCGGACTTTGAGATTGGCGACAAAATTCAGGTTATCGCGCTGGACATTTGCTCCCCCACTGCGGAGAACGGCGACGTCACCTTCGCAATCGGCAACAGCAAGCTCGTTATCAAGGGCGGCGCGGATAAATTCATTCAGCTCTACGGCGCAAACGGCGAGGCTTTAGCACAAAAATACACTCCACGCGGAGTTTAAGCGTCAAATAAAATTTCTAATCATCTTAACGGAGGGTTGAGTTTATGTTCAAAAAATTTTTCATGGCGGCATTGCTCTTAATGGCACTGGTCTTGACGGGCTGTGGCGGCGGCGATAAAACTGCTGACAACAACAAGGGCGATAAAAATTCCGCCAACAAGCTCGTCATCTACACTTCCATGAAGGAATCGCTTATCGGCGGCATCGTCGAAGGTTTCAAAGCTAAAAATCCCGACATTGACGTTGATTGGCAATCGGCGGGCGCGGGCAAGATTATGGCTAAGCTCGAAGCCGAACGTCAGAGCGGTCACCTCATGGCGGATATAATTTGGACGAGCGAAGTGCCCGACTTCTACCAAATGAAGGACGAGGGCTTGCTGGAAAAATATCAGCCCGCAGGTTTCGACGAACTGTTGAATCCCTTCGACGACTACGACGGCTCCTTCACTGCCGCGAGATTAGGCACGCTCGGAATTGTCATCAACGTCAACAAAATTCAAACTGAACCTGCAGGTTGGGAGACGATTGCCACTGACCCGCTTTATAAAAATTCGTTCGGAATAGCTGACCCTGCGCTTTCGGGCACGGCGTTTATGAGTATCGCACTCCTCGAAAAGCAATTCGGTTGGGATTATATCGTTCGCCTGCACGACAACGGCGCGACTAAGAGCAAGGGTTCTGGGCGCGTTATCGACGACACCGCCGACGGAGCATTGAACGCTTGCCTCGGCGTCGACTACATCACGGCGGGAAAAATCGACAAAGGCTCGCCGCTCAAAATGGTTTATCCTAAGGAACTTTTGATGGTGCCTAGTCCCGTTGCCATTTTCAAGGACGCCGAACACAAGGACAACGCCAAAAAATTTGTTGATTACCTTATGACGCAGGAAGCTCAGCAGAAAGTCGCCGAAGCAGGTACCGTGCCCGTGCGCCGCGATATTCAAATGCCCGAACGCTACAACCTGCCCGCGCCCGAAGACGCCCTCAACAACGGCATTAAAATCAACTACGCTGAAGTTCTGGAAAACAAAGACGACATCGTAAAAAAATTCTCCAACCTGTTCAAGTAAAATTTTTTCCAAAAACAAAAAGCACCTTCCGCTTTGGAGGGTGCTTTTATTTTAAGTCAACGTGTCGAAAAATTATTTGTCGAGGTGAGGACCAGCCGCAACGAGAGCTTTGCCCGCCGCGTTGTATTCGTACTTCTTGAAGTTTTTGATAAAGCGGCTCGCCAAATCTTCAGCGCGACGATCCCATTCGGTCGGGTCGGCGTAGGTGTTGCGCGGGTCGAGAATATTTGTTGCGACGCCTTCGAGGACGGTCGGAACTTCCAAATCGAAGATAGCGATTTTTTTCGTCGGAGCGTTTTTAATTGCGCCGCCCAAAATCGCGTCGATGATGCCGCGCGTGTCTTTAATGGAAATGCGCTTGCCGGTGCCGTTCCAGCCGGTGTTGACGAGGTAAGCTTTCGCGCCGCTCTTTTCCATGCGCTTAACGAGTTCTTCGGCGTATTTGGTCGGGTGCAGTTCGAGGAAAGCTTGACCGAAGCACGCGGAGAAAGTCGGAGTCGGCTCGGTGATTCCGCGCTCGGTGCCCGCCAATTTTGCCGTGAAGCCGCTAAGGAAATAATATTTGCACTGTTCGCTCGTCAAAATGGAAACGGGCGGCAACACTCCGAAAGCGTCCGCGCTGAGGAAGATGACGGACTGCGCGGCGGGACCATGGCTGTCGGGGCGCACGATATTTTTAATGTGATAAATCGGATAGCTGACGCGCGTGTTTTCCGTGACGGATTTGTCGGCGAAATCAATCTTGCCGTCCTTGTCGACGGTGACGTTCTCAAGCAGGGCGTCGCGACGAATTGCGTTGTAAATGTCAGGTTCGGCTTGCGCGTCGAGGTTGATGACTTTAGCGTAGCAGCCGCCCTCAAAGTTGAAGACGCCGGTATCGTCCCAGCCGTGTTCGTCGTCGCCGATAAGCAAACGTTTCGGGTCGGTGGAAAGGGTCGTTTTGCCCGTGCCGCTCAGCCCGAAGAAAATCGCGGTGTTCTCGCCGTTCATGTCGGTGTTGGCGGAGCAGTGCATCGCGGCGATACCTTTCAGCGGCAGGAAATAGTTCATCATGCTGAAGAGACCTTTTTTCATTTCGCCGCCGTACCACGTGTTGAGAATAACTTGTTCCTTGTCGGTGATGTTAAAGACGGTCGCGGTTTCGGAGTTAAGACCGAGTTCTTTCCAGTTGGTGACTTTTGCTTTTGAGGCGTTGAAGACGACAAAGTCAGGTTCCTGGTCGAATTCTTCCTGCGTCTTCGGGCGAATGAACATGTTGGTGACGAAGTGCGCCTGCCAAGCAACTTCCATGATGAAACGGATTTTCATGCGGGTATCTTTGTGGGTGCCGCAGAAGCCGTCGACGACGAAAAGGCGTTTGTTGGAGAGTTCTTCAATCGCGAGTTTCTTGAGAGCCTTCCAGCTTTCGACGGAGCATTTTTTGTTGTCGTTGGGATATTCGGGCGTCGTCCACCAAATTTCGCCGGGTGCGCCTTCCTTGGTCGTGTCGTCGTAGACAATGAATTTATCCTTGGGCGAGCGACCGGTGTAAATACCGGTCATGACGTTAATCGCGCCGAGTTCGGTTTCCTGTCCCACGTCGAAGCCTTCGAGGTCGGGTTTGGTTTCTTCGTTGAAGAGAACTTCGTAAGTCGGATTGTAAAGGACTTCGGTCGTGCCGGTGATGCCGTACTTGCTCAAATCCATCATTGGCATAAAATCTACCTCCTAAAATTTACTGCGTCGATAATAAACTTTTGCGCGGCGATTGTCAATTAGCAAACCTGCACAGATTTATTTGACATTGCAATTTCCATTTGTTATAACGGGCTTGAAAATTTTTAAGGAGGTCACTCGCTTGAAATATCAAGAATTAGTTTTTGCCCTGCAGAAATTTTGGGCGGACAAGGGCTGCATATTGGCGGAGCCCTACGACGTGGAGAAAGGCGCGGGCACAATGAACCCGTTTACATTTTTGCGCGTGCTAGGCCCTGAGCCGTGGAACGTAGCTTATACGGAGCCTTCGCGCAGACCGGCTGACGGTCGCTACGGCGACAATCCCAACCGCCTTTATCAACATCATCAACTCCAACTGATTATGAAGCCGTCGCCCGATAACATTCAGGAGCTTTATCTGGAAAGTCTCGCGGCAATCGGCATTGAGGCGGACAAGCACGACATAAGATTTGTTGAGGACAACTGGGAATCGCCGACTTTGGGCGCGTGGGGTCTCGGTTGGGAAGTTTGGCTCGACGGCATGGAGATAACTCAGTTCACGTATTTTCAGCAGGTCGGTAGCCAAGATGTCAAGCCCGTCGCCGTGGAGATAACTTACGGGCTTGAACGGCTCGCAATGTACATTCAGGGCGTCGAAAATGTTTACGACGTGGAGTGGGCGGACGGCGTCACTTACGGCGATGTTTTCCACCAGAACGAATTTGAGCAGACGAGTTACGCTTTTGATTTGAGCGACGAGGATTTGCTCTTCGACCTGTTCGACAAATACGAGGCGGAAGCTGTTCGGATTATCAAGCTCGGCTACGTGCACCCCGCCTACGATTACGTTTTGAAATGCTCGCACACGTTTAACTTGCTTGACGCACGCGGCGCAATCAGCGTCAGTGAGCGCACGGCTTTTATCGGGCGCGTCAGGAAGTTGGCTCGCATGTGCGCCGAAGTTTATCTTAAGCAGCGCGAAAAGCTCGGCTATCCTTTAATGCGCAATGCGCAATGCGTAATGCGTAATGAAACCCCTAACCACCAATCACTAACCACTAACCACTGCCGCGAAGCGGCGTTGCTTCTCGAAATCGGCACGGAGGAAATCCCCGCGCACGCCATGCCCGGTATTTTAAATCAGCTGAAAACTTTGGCGGAAAAATCTTTGACGGAGGCGCGTATCGAATTCGGCGCGATTAAAACTTTGGGCACGCCGCGCAGGTTGGCTCTGCTGGTCAGCGACGTTGCCCCGACTCAAGCCGACGTTCAAGAGGAAAAACGCGGAGCTTCTGCAAAAATCGCCTTCGACGCGGACGGCAACCCGACTAAGGCGGCGATTGGCTTTGCTAAGAAAAATAAAATTCGCCCCGAAGATTTAATCACGCGCGACGGCTACATTTACGCCGTGATTCGCGAACAAGGCAAACCTTCCACCGAAATTTTCAAGACGCTCCTGCCGAAGATTATTTGCGATTTGAGCTTCCCGAACAACATGCGCTGGGGCAATTTGGATTTCAAATTCATTCGCCCGCTTAGGTGGATTGTCGCGCTGTTTGGCTCGGAAATTATCCCGTTTGAAGTCGCCAACGTCAAGAGCGGCAGAATTTCGCGCGGACACAGATTTTTAAGCGCGGGCGATTTTGAAATTGCGACGGCGGAAAATTACGTTGACGCCTGCGAGAAAAATTTTGTCATCGTCGACCAAAACAAACGCCGTGATTTAATCGTCAACCAAATTAACGACGTTGCAAAATCTGCGGGCGGCGTCGCGGAAATTACCGACGATTTATTGGAGGAAGTTCTTTATCTTGTCGAATATCCTGCCGCGCTTGCCGGTTCGTTCGAGGAAAAATATTTGCAACTGCCCGCCGAAGCCGTGATAACTCCCATGCGCGACCATCAACGCTATTTCCCCGTGAAAAATTCCGACGGCGCGTTGATGCCGCTTTTCATCACGATTCGCAACGGCGGACAGGAGGACATCGTTAGGCGCGGCAATGAACGTGTTTTGAAGGCTCGACTTGAGGACGCGCAATTTTTCTTCAACGAAGACCGCAAGAAAACTTTGGAGACGCACCGCGAAAAATTAAAAACCGTCGTCTTCCAAGAAGGGCTCGGCACCGTCTACGAAAAGACCGAACGCCTGATTAAGCTTGTCGAAAAAATTTGCGGCGTGCTGGGCGTCGACGCGGCGAATTCGATTCGGGCGGCTGAACTTTCCAAAGCCGATTTAGTCACGGGCATGGTCATGGAGTTCACAGAACTGCAGGGCGTCATGGGGCGCGAATATGCAAAACTCGACGGCGAAAATCCTGAAGTCTGCGCGGCGATTGATGAACATTACATGCCGCGATTCTCCGGCGACGCGCAACCGAAAACTACCGCCGGAAAAATTTTGAGCTTGGCGGATAAGATTGATAACATCGTCGCCACGTTCAGCAGAGATTTAGTTCCCACCGGCTCGCAAGACCCCTTTGCCCTGCGTCGTCAAGCTTTGGGTATCGTCAATCTTTTGAGCGGCGCGCGTTGGTCGCTGTCGATTGCTGAAATCGTCGAACTCGCAATGGATTTGCTGAACATCACGGACAAAGTTGGTCGCGAAAAAATTCAGCAGGAAGTGGCGGACTTCATGCGCCTGCGCGTCAAAAATGTTTTGAGCAACTCGACGCGCTACGACGTTATCGACGCGGTGCTTGACGACGTTGACGACGTTTTTGCCGTGACGTTGAAGGCGTCCGCCGTCGAACAATTTTTAAAAACGCCCGACGCTACCAAAAATATTCAATCGTTTGTGCGCGTGGGCAATCTCGCCAAAAAAGCCGAGACGACGGAAATTAATTCGGAGCTGTTCACGCTCGACGCGGAAAAAGTTTTGCATGGAGCGTTCGCGGCGATAAAAGTTGCGGCGGACGAACTAATCGACAAAAAAGATTTCCTCGGCGCACTCGACGTGCTGAAAAAACTTTCCACGCCGATTGATTCGTTCTTCGATTCGGTCATGGTCATGGACGAAAATTTAACCGTCAGAAAAAATCGGCTCGCGCTGTTGAAATCGATAGACGACTTGCTCGGCAAAATCGCCGACTTTGGGAAGATCGTACAATGATTAATTCACGGACGTTTAATTTTATGGAGCTGGACGAACGGCGCGGCATCTTGACTAAACGGAGCTTGAACAGGGGAAAACTCATCACTAAAATTCAGTAGTATTTAAAGCTTCCAAAGCCGCTCCATTATCTCGCGCCGCGAATTTTCACATACTCCTTGTACAGCGACGCGCCCTATATACAAATGGAGTTTTATGGCTACCGCACTTTGCACGAAATTTTTTTGAGCAGGTTGACAGCAAGTTCCGATAAGTTGACCGGGGGGGGGGGGGGGGGATATTATTTACCGTTTGT
>JAFPVP010000100.1 GCA_017412925.1 Selenomonadaceae bacterium | reverse complement strand
TGCGTTCATGAACTCGACGGACTGCGCGGCTGATTTAAAAACTTTGCTGAAAAATATTCGCGGAGACGTGGCGGCGCATGTCGGCGAGGCGGAGCAATCGGATGATATTACGATGTTCGCGCTGAGATTCAACGGCAAATAAAAAAATTTCCTGTTGTAACACTTGCGGCAGGAATTTTTTTTATTCTGTTTGGAGATGAGCCTAAATGGCTAATTTCTATACTCCTAACAAAAAAAGGTCTTACTCCTTACAAAATTAGGAGTAAGACCTTCTGATTATTTTTTTTTGACTGATAAATTAATTGGCGGCTTCTTTGTCGACGACACTCAACTCGCGATAACGCGCCATGCCCGTGCCCGCCGGTATCAGCTTGCCGATTATGACGTTTTCTTTTAAGCCGATAAGCGGGTCAATCTTGCCTTTAATCGCCGCGTCCGTTAAAACTCTCGTCGTCTCTTGGAAACTCGCCGCGCTGAGGAAAGAATCGGTTGCCAGCGACGCCTTAGTTATGCCGAGGAGAATCGGTTTGGCGACGGCTGGAGCTTTGTCCTCTTCGATAGCTTTGGTGTTGGTCGCCTCGAAGACATTCATATCGACGAATTCGCCGGGCAAAAATTCCGTGGAGCCGCTGTCTTCGATTTTGACTTTATGCAACATTTGTCTGACCATAACTTCGATGTGTTTGTCGTTGATTTCGACGCCCTGAGATTTGTAGACTTTTTGGACTTCCTTGACGAGATAGCGGTGGGTTTCCTTCAAGCCGCAGATGCGGAGAATGTCGTGGGGATTTTTCGGGCCGTCGGTGATCGGGTCGCCGGATTTTATCGTGTCGTCCGGTTTTACCTTCGGGGTGATGCCGTAGGGGATGACGTATTCGCGAGGCTGCTGATTTTCCGGGTCGTGCGGAGTCACTATCACCGTTAAAAGGTCGTTTTTCTCCGATTTGCCATAGCTGACCGTTCCAGATATTTCCGAAATTATCGCGCTCATCTTTGGCTTGCGAGCTTCAAACAACTCCTCGACGCGCGGAAGACCTTGTGTTATATCACCACCAGCAACGCCGCCAGTGTGGAAAGTCCGCATTGTCAGCTGGGTGCCTGGCTCGCCGATACTCTGCGCCGCGATGATTCCTACCGCTTCCCCTATCTCTACGTCCGTCCGATTCGCTAAGTCTTCACCATAACATTTCTTGCAAACCCCTTGCGAACAACGACACGTCAACACACTGCGAATTAGCACCTTGTCCCGAATGGCACTAATCCGCTCCGCTAAATCCTCGTCGATATTGTCATTAATACGCCCTATTAACTCGTCGCCGTCGTAAATGTCTTCAGCTAAAACTCGTCCAGTTATCCTGTCCTTTAACGACTCGATTATCCCGCTCGTGCCCTCCGTTATCGCTTCAACTTCTATACCCCGTACTTGTCCTTGACGTATCATTACCTCCGACACTTCGTCGCTTTCCAGTAAGACTTCTAACATGTCCCGCGTTAATCGCTCGCCCGCTTCCAATGTTAAGCCCTCGATATAGACCGTCCGCGCTAATTCCTTGCCCTCGTTCTCGCGGATAAACCCTTCCTTTATCGCCTCGCGTCGCGCTTCACTCCGATTCCCTAAACGAATTACTTCGCTGCTCCAATTCGCATTCCCACTTAAACCATTTCCACGCAACACCAAGACCGGCTCCATGTCCTGCTCCGTCAACGTCTCGCCTAACTTCACCAACGCGCCACCATCTAAAACGCTGTCACTGCTCAACACTACCTCGCCCGTCGCTGGATTTATAACGTCAGCCGCTACCACTCGCCCCATTAGCTCCTCATTCAACAACTCCAAGGCGTCTAGCGGCTCCTCGACTAACTGCGCACGTATCAGCTCTAACTTGACCGTCTCGATGTCGCAGTCTTCCTCCCTAACTATCACGTCTTGCGCTACGTCGACCAGCCGCCGCGTTAAATACCCACTGTCAGCCGTCCTAAGCGCAGTATCCGCTAAGCCCTTCCGCGCACCGTGACTGCTTATGAAATAATCACTCACGCTTAAGCCCTCGCGGAAATTCGCCGTTATCGGTAAGTCGATTATCTTCCCTGACGGATCCGCCATTAATCCCCGCATTCCTGCTAACTGCCGCATCTGTTGCTTATTGCCACGCGCTCCACTATCACTCATCATGTATATCGGGTTGAATTCGTCCATGTTCGCCATCATCGCGTCCGCTACTCGCTCCGTCGCTCCATTCCACAATTCAATCACTTTGTTGTAGCGTTCTTTTTCCGTCAAGATACCACGCGAATAATATAACTCTACTTGCTTGACCCGCTTTGCCGTCTGCGCCAATATCTCCCGCTTCGCCGGCGGCACGATTACATCACTTATCGCTACCGTCATGCCCGCCTTGCAAGCATAGTGATACCCTAACCGCTTCACCTCGTCTATTACTTCCGCTGTCCGCGTCGCGCCAAATCGCTTGTAACACGCCGCTACCAGCCGTCCCAATGCCTTCTTATTCATCACTTCACCTAAGTGCCGCGCACCCTCGACTACGCTATAGCGGCGCAACTCTTCCGGTAACGCCTCGTTGAAGATTAATCGCCCTACGCTCGTATGCACTAATTCGCCCTCTAAACGTACCACGACCTGCGCTTGCAACGCCACTACCCCGCGCTCATACGCCAATAACGCTTCACTCGCGCTGCTAAAAGAGCGTCCTTCGCCCCGCGCTCCCTTGCGCAATTTCGTCAGGTAATATGTTCCCAATACCATGTCCTGCGTCGGCACGATTATCGGCTTTCCGTCCTTGGGTGCCAAGATGTGATTCGCCGCTAACATCAAGACCCGCGCCTCTGCCTGCGCCTCCGCACTCAACGGCAAATGGATCGCCATTTGGTCGCCGTCGAAATCCGCATTGTACGCCGTGCACGCCAACGGGTGCAATTTCAACGCTCGCCCTTCCGTCAACACCGGTTCAAACGCTTGGATTCCCAACCTATGCAACGTCGGCGCGCGGTTCAACAACACCGGGTGCTCTTTTATCACTTCTTCCAGCACTGCCCAAACTTCAGGAGTGGCGCGTTCGACTTTCTTTTTTGCCGCCTTGATAGTGAGACCAGCGTCAGAGGAAAGTTTTTTCATGACGAAGGGCTTAAAAAGTTCAAGAGCCATTTCCTTAGGCAGTCCGCATTGGTGAAGTTTAAGTTCGGGACCAACGACGATAACGGAACGACCGGAATAGTCGACGCGCTTGCCGAGGAGGTTTTGCCGGAAACGACCTTGCTTGCCCTTAAGCATATCGGAGAGGGATTTAAGCGGGCGATTGCCGGGACCAGCAACGGGACGACCGCGGCGACCATTATCAATAAGAGAATCGACAGCCTCTTGGAGCATACGCTTTTCATTGCGAACGATAATATCCGGTGCTTTGAGTTTCAAGAGACGATTAAGGCGATTATTGCGATTGATGACGCGGCGATAAAGGTCGTTCAAATCCGAAGTAGCGAAACGCCCGCCGTCGAGCTGAACCATGGGGCGCAATTCGGGCGGGATAACGGGAATGACGTTGAGAATCATCCATTCGGGCTTGTTGCCGGATTTGCGGAAGGCTTCAACAACTTCAAGGCGACGAATAGCACGAAGTCTTTTCTGCCCGTTAGAGGAGTTTAATTCCTCGCGAAGCTGTTCAGCGAGTTCATCAAGGTCAAGTTCGTGTAAAAGTTGTTGAATCGCCTCGGCACCCATACCGACTTTGAAGGCATCGCGTCCATAAGTTTCACGATAGCCGCGATACTGCCCCTCGCTTAATAAATCTTTTTGTTTAAGGTCGGTTTGACCAGGGTCGAGGACGATATAAGCGGCAAAATAAAGTACACGTTCGAGGGAACGGGGCGACATATCCAAAAGCAAGCCCATGCGAGAGGGAATCCCTTTGAAATACCAGATGTGAGAGACTGGCGCGGCAAGTTCGATATGCCCCATGCGTTCGCGGCGAACTTTAGCGCGTGTGACTTCGACGCCGCAACGGTCGCAGATAGTGCCTTTGTAGCGAACACGTTTATATTTTCCGCAGTGACATTCCCAATCGCGAGTGGGACCAAAAATCCGTTCGCAGAAAAGTCCGTCGCGTTCGGGCTTAAGGGTGCGGTAATTAATAGTTTCGGGCTTTTTAACTTCGCCGTGAGACCATTGACGGATTTTTTCGGGCGAAGCGAGCCCGATACGCATAGAATCGAAAATATTAACGTCGAGCATGGGTTAATCCTCCTGTATAGGGTCAAAATCGGAGTTATCGGCGACAATATCGTCGGGTTCATCGGGCTGTGGCGGAGCTTTGACTTCGTGGTCGCCGAAGGAACCAACCTCAACGCCGAGGTCGTCAGCCTTTTTTCGGACTGCGGTGTCGTCGTCGTCATCATCGTGGATAATAATCTCTTTAGAATCTTTGGAAAGGACGCGAATATCAAGCCCGATAGATTGGAGTTCCTTGATAAGAACTTTAAAGGATTCAGGAACGCCGGGTTCGGGGATATTTTGCCCCTTCACGATAGCCTCGTAAGCCTTAACGCGCCCTACAACGTCATCAGATTTGACGGTTAAAATTTCTTGCAGGGTATAGGACGCGCCGTAAGCTTCCAGAGCCCAAACCTCCATTTCGCCGAAACGTTGCCCTCCGAATTGAGCTTTGCCGCCGAGCGGTTGTTGAGTGACTAAGCTGTAAGGACCGGTGGAGCGGGCGTGGATTTTATCGTCAACGAGGTGATGAAGTTTGAGCATATAAACACAGCCGACGGTAACGCGATTTTCAAAGGGTTCGCCGGTGCGCCCGTCGTAGAGGACAGTTTTTCCGTCTGCGTCGAGACCGGCGAGGAGGATAGAATTAGTAATATCGTCATCGCGTGCGCCGTCGAAAACGGGCGTGGCAATATTAACGCCGGCTTCAGCGGGTTGCGGCAAGCCATATTTATCGACATCAAAGCCGAAATTCCGCAAATCGCGCTCAATATTTTCGTCGTGATTTTTAATTCGCATACCGATTTTCCGAACAGCCATGCCGAGATGCGTTTCAAGAATTTGCCCGATATTCATACGGGAGGGGACGCCGAGCGGATTAAGAACAATATCAACGGGCGTTCCGTCTGGGAGGAAAGGCATATCTTCTTGGCGGCGAATTTCGGAGACGACGCCTTTATTGCCGTGGCGACCGCTCATTTTATCGCCGACGGAGATTTTCCGTTTTTGAGCGATATAAACGCGGACTTGCTTATTGACGCCAGGAGCCATTTCGTCGTTGTTTTCGCGGGTGAAGACGTTGACAGCGACGACTTTGCCGCTTTCGCCGTGGGGGACGCGCAGGGAAGTATCGCGGACTTCACGAGCCTTTTCGCCGAAAATAGCGCGGAGGAGTCTTTCTTCGGCGGTCAATTCGGTTTCGCCCTTAGGAGTAACTTTGCCGACTAAAATATCGCCGGTGCGGACATCTGCGCCGATAGCGATAATGCCTTCGGAGTCAAGATGCGTTAAAGAATCTTCAGCGACGTTCGGAATATCGCGGGTAACTTCTTCCGGTCCCAGCTTAGTATCGCGAGCATCGCATTGGTACTCCTCAATGTGAATAGAAGTAAAAATATCGCGCTTAATCAAGTTTTCGGAGAGAAGGATAGCGTCCTCGTAGTTGTAGCCTTCCCAAGGCATGTAAGCGACGATGATATTGAAACCGAGAGCGAGTTCGCCGAATGAGGTGGCGGGGCCATCAGCGATAGGTTGCCCGGCGCGAACGAAATCGCCTTCATGAACGATAGGGATTTGGTTAATGCAAGTGCCCTGATTAGAGCGAACGAATTTATGAAGGTGGTAAGTGTCGAAGAGGTCGGCGTTGGAGCGGCGGTGGTCAGGGTGCACGGCGATTTTAATAGAGGTAGCGTCGAGAGAGTGAACGGTGCCAGGACGTTTAGCGAGAATCATAACGCCGGAATCGCAAGCGGCTTTAAATTCCATACCGGTGCCGACGAGCGGAGCTTGAGTTTTGAGAAGGGGAACGGCTTGACGTTGCATATTGGCACCCATGAGGGCGCGGTTAGCGTCGTCGTTTTCGAGGAAGGGGATAAGAGCGGTAGCGATGCTGACGACCTGTTTAGGGCTAACGTCCATGAAGTCGACGGCTTCGCGGGGGACTTTGGTAGTTTCCTCAGCGCGGCGAACGGTGACGCGGTCATTGCAGAACCAATCGTTATCATCGAGTGGCTCGTTAGCTTGAGCGATAACGAAAACTTCTTCTTCGTCAGCGGTCATATAACGGACTGTGGAGGTGACGCGGCGGTTAAGTTTATCGACTTGGCGGTAGGGAGTTTCCATGAAACCGAACTGATTAACGCGGGCGTAGTTAGAGAGGGAGCCGATAAGCCCGATATTGGGACCTTCGGGAGTTTCAATGGGGCACATTCTGCCGTAGTGGGAATTATGAACGTCGCGAACTTCAAAGCCGGCGCGTTCACGGGAAAGCCCGCCAGGACCAAGGGCGGATAGGCGGCGTTTATGAGTGAGTTCGGAGAGTGGGTTATGTTGATCCATGAATTGGGAGAGTTGGGAGGAGCCGAAGAATTCTTTAATAGCGGCGACGACAGGACGGATATTGATAAGATTTTGGGGGGTGATGATGTCGGCTTCTTGAGTAGTCATACGTTCGCGAACGACGCGCTCCATACGCGCCATACCGATACGGAATTGATTTTGTAGAAGTTCGCCGACAGCGCGGACGCGGCGATTACCGAGGTGGTCAATATCGTCGGGTAGACCGGAGTCGGACATAAGGTTAAAGAGGTAATTAATAGCGGAGAGAATATCGGCGACGCAGATTGTGCGATTATCGCGAATGGAGAGGTTGGGGGCGCAGAGCATAATAAAAGAGCCGGCGTCGGTTTTAATGGGGATATGGATAGGAATACGGCAACCGCGGTGGAGTTTATTAAGGATAAGTTTAAAGATAGTGGGGCGGCGGTCGTCGGGGATATTATCGAGGAGTTCGTCGGTAATGGGTTCGTTAGCGGGAATAAAGAGGTTGCCATTATTGGGGTCGCGAACGTCTTCGTTGACGGAATCGCCGACAAAGAGGTTGTGCCAGCCGATGAAGTTCGGAATATCGTCGTCGTCTGGGATTTTATCGAGCATGGGTTGAGTGATAATGGTATCTTTGGGGAGTAAAAGTTCGCCGGTTTCGAGTGAGAACAAATCATCGGCGAGGACGCGCCCAAGGATACGTTTTTTCCAGCCGAGTTTTTTAGTAATTTTATAGCGACCGACGGCGGCGAGGTCGTAGCGTCTGGGGTCGAAGAATTGGGAATGGAGGAGAGAGGCGGCGTTATCGGCGGAGGGCGGTTCTCCAGGACGGAGGCGGTTATAAATACCGATTAAAGCTTTCTCTTTGTTATCTTCGAGGGCGCGTTTATCGGTGTCTAGCATATCGACGAGAGCTTTAAAGCCGGCGGTGAGTTGATTTTTATCGTCGAGGGCGGCTAGTGCGTCGAGTAGGTATTTAAAATTGGAGAGGGTATCGTTTTTAATGTCGAGTTGGTTTAAGGCGGTTAGCAAAGCGTCGAAAGTTTGTTCGGAGTGTACAGCGTCGCGTTTAAGGTAGGCGATAGTGATAGGGTTGCGAGCGTCTGCGCTGAAATCTGGGTTAGAGTTAAGGAAGTCGGCTAATTGTATAGCGGTTTTAGTGTCGTGGAGTTTGTTGATGATAAAGAATTTAACGTTAAAGAGGTCGAGAATTTGATCGTTGGATTCAAAGTCGATAGCACGGAGGAGGTAGGAGAGTGGCATTTTACGAGTACGGTCAATGCGGACGGAGATAGAAGCGGCAGAATCGGTTTCGAGTTCAATCCAGGCACCGCGATTAGGAATGACAGTAGCGTTATAGATGAATTTACCGTTTTGGTCGATAGTTTTATCGTAGTAAGCACCAGGTGAGCGAACTAATTGGGAGACGATGACCCGTTCAGCACCGTTTATGATAAAAGTGCCGGTATCAGTCATGATAGGGAAGTCGCCCATAAAAACTTCGTGTTCTTTGACTGCGCCGTTCTGGAGTTTATTCCGGAGCCTGACTTTAACGCGGATAGGAGCGGCGTAGGTACCGTCGCGGCGTTTACATTCATCGAGGGAGTATTTACATTCCCCGAAGGTGGGTTCCCCGAAGAACAGCTCCAAATTACCGGAGAAATCAGAAATGGGAGAAATGTCACGAAAAATTTCCTGCAGCCCCTCCCGCTTAAACCAATCATAAGAATTTCTCTGCACATCCAACAAATGCGGCATGTCCATTATTTCTTTTATTCGGGCGTAGCTGTAGCGAGTACCTTTTCCAACATTAACGGGATTAAACATGACGACACTCCTTTAACGTAAATGCGCGGCGTAACCTTCAGGAATTGCCAACCGGACACGACGCGCACACTTTCTCCATATTAGTTATAGTCAATCAGATTGCATATTTTATAACGTAATTTATTTTATGTCAATACCTCCCGCTGAAGAATTATTTTTTATCGTCGACGCCCCAAGCATGTATTCCGTGTTTGTTCGGCAAGATGTCGGGATTAAAGACCGGCTCCTCGACGCCGCGATTTTTCTGATTAATGTAGTCGTCAAGGGCAATGAAGGCGTACTTGCCCAAGCGAGCCACGGCGTAAAGGTTCGTGAGGCAGAGGAAACCCATAAATAAATCCGCGCTGTCCCAAACCAAAGCGAGGTCGGCGAAACTGCCAATCAAGACCATCGCCACGACGCCCAAGCGGAAAAGATTCATGGCGTGACGAGCAACCGAGCTGGGCAAAAATCCGGATTCGTCGCCTTCAAAGAACGCGATATTGACTTCGCCGTAAAAATAATTGCCGACGATTGAACTGAACGCGAACAGGAAAACAATTATCGCCAAAATATGCGGCGCGTAAGTTCCGTAGACACTCGCCAAGGACATTTGAACGAGAGAAACACCAGTAAGTTCGCCGCCGATAACATATTCTTCGGTGAGCAAAACGGAAAAAGCCGTCGCCGAGCAAACGAGCCACGTGTCAACGTAGACGCCGAAACTTTGAATCAAGCCTTGCCGCACAGGGTGTTTACCGCTGGCAGTTGCCGCTGCATTCGGAACGGAGCCTTCGCCGGCTTCGTTGGAGAATAAACCGCGACGGACGCCCGTCATGAAAACCGCGCCGAAACCGCCGCCAACCGCCGCTTGAGGACTAAAGGCATCGTGGACTATCAACGCGAACATGCCGGGCACTTTGTCAAAGTTCATGACGATAATTACAATCGCGGACAAAAGATAAAGCCCCGCCATGGACGGCACGAGCATTTCCGCGAACTTTGCGATTCGAGTAACGCCGCCGAAAATTACAAGAGCAGTGAGAACCGCCACAGCTATTGCCGTTATCGCGTGGTCGATGCCAAAAGCAGTTTCAACCGCGCCGACGATTGTATTGGCTTGAACGGAAACATAAATCCAGCCGAACGTTACAGAAATTAAAATCGCGAAAAGTTTTGCCAAGCCAGTCATGTGCAGGGCATTTTTCATAAAATAAGCGGGACCGCCAAAAAACGCGCCGTCGCTGCGGGGTATTTTGTAAATTTGCGCGAGGGTACTTTCGACAAAACCGGTGGCGCAACCGATGAATGCGATAAGCCACATCCAAAAGACCGCGCCGGGACCGCCGGTTACAATGGCAATGGCGACGCCCGCAATATTGCCGACACCGACACGCGACGCCGTCGACACGCAGAACGCTTGAAAGCCGCTAATTTCCTTGCCCGTGGTCTTCGAGCCTGCGCTCCCGAAAATTAATTTAACCATCTCGCCCAGGAGCCTGATTTGAACAAATTTAGTCCGCAACGTGTAAACAACGCCCGAACCGATTAGCGCGATAATTATAACGTAAGTCCATAGAAACGAGTTAATGTCGTTAATCACGCCGTGCAATGCTTCCATAAAATCTCCTCCCATGATTTGATATGGAAATTATAGCACAAGCGGCATAAATATTAAAGCAAAAATTGTGGCGGATTAAATCTTGACGTAACCCGCGCTGACTTCCAAAATTTTTATCGCGAAGACCTCCAAAATTTGCGCGAAATCGGCGGCGGTTCCGTCAAAGTCAACGTCAAGTTCAAGGCTCGTGGTCAGCTTGCGGGCAAAGGCGTCGTTCACGCCCGAAATATTTTTGATTAGTTCGCGCACGGCGGTCAACGTGCCGCCTAGTCGCTCGAACGTGTCCTTTGTTATCAGCAAAGTCAAATGCCGTTCGACCTGCGCGGCAGATTTAAGCGCGGCTAAAGAAAGTTCATTGCCTGCGCGGCGACCCGCCAGCTTGAGCGCATCTCCTCCGTTTAAAAATCCTCCGCCGCCCGTCGACGTGCCCGCAAAAATAATTTCGCCCGTGTTAAGTTCAATCATGCGGCTTGAAATGCTCGCTTCATTCTCCGACAAAATTTTAACTTCAGCCGTGACGAGGCAATCCGCGTGGAAATCGTTAGCTAAAGTTTTGTAAAGTTCTTCGTCCGCAGAAAAAATTCTAAGCTGAACGGCGCGACTGACTTGCGCAAGATCAACGACCCGCGTGAAGCCCTGTCTTTTGAGCGCGGCGATAATTTCGTTTTCAATTTCGATATAACGCCGCCCGTTTGAATCAGCGGCAACGACCGCCACGCGCGGATTGTCCGCATGGAAGTCGACGAGAGCTTTTTTATCAATCAGCCGCGCAGGAATTTTTTTATCGTCAAGCTCCGCGCTAATCTCAACGACAAAAATTCCGTTCTCGACGCGGCTCGAAATAATTTTCCAGCTTGAAATAAGTCCCGCGCTGTCGACGGAATTTTCATCGGCAACGAGCATGTAATTTGAGACGCGAGTTTTGGAATTGACGACTGCGCCGAATTTGCGTTCAATCGCCGTGCGCATTGCGTCATGAATTGCCATGCGTTCGGTATTGCCGCGCCCGATAGCGTGAATATTTTCCGCCGAGCACGTCGCACAATTCATAAGCGCAAGCAAACTCAACGCCGCGAAAAATTTTTTCATAAGCAAAGCCCCCAGCGAATGTTAATCGGCGAGCACTTGAGTGCCAGTCTCCGTGATTAAGATAGTTTTTTCCCATTGCGCGGAAAGAGAGCCGTCAGCGGTGCGCACAGTCCAATGATCAGTCGTGTCGGTGGTAACTTTGGCGGTGCCGGCGTTAATCATCGGTTCGACGGTGAGGACAATGCCAGGAACGAGGAGCATACCGGTTTCCGCCTTGCAGTCGTGGCTAACGAACGGTTCGAGGTGAAATTTTTTGCCGACGCCATGCCCGCCCAAATCAATGACGACGGAGTAGCCGTTATCGTGAGCCATCTTGCCGCAAGCCGCGCCGATGTCGCCGACGAAGTGCCACGGTTTAGCCGCCGCAATGCCCGCCTCCATAATGTCATGCGTCACGTCGATTAACCTTTGTGCTTCGGGCGAAATTTCGCCGACGGTGTACATGCGCGAGGCGTCCGCAAAGTAGCCGTCTAAATTCGTCGTGATGTCAATGTTGAGAATGTCGCCGTTCTTGAGAATTTCTTTGCGCGAGGGAATGCCGTGGCAGACGACGTTGTTGACGGAAATGCAAATGCTCTTCGGATAGCCTTCAAAGCCGAGGCAGGAAGGGTGCGCTCCGTGACTTACAATAAATTCGTGCGCGGCGTTGTTCAACGTCAGAGTGTCGACGCCCTCTTTAACCAATTCGCTCATCAAGTCAAGAGCACCGGAATTGATGACAGCGGCGCGTTTAATGCCCTCAATGTCGGCGGCGTTGTTGATTAATCTTTTCGGCGGTCGAACTTGATTCTTTGCTTTGATGAATTTTATTTCGTCGAGTCGCGCGTCGAAGTCCGCGTGACATTTTTTGTACTTCTTGCCGCTGCCGCACCAACACGGGTCGTTTCGTTTCATATTTCGCAACATCTCCTTGAAAAACTTTATCATAAATTATTTCCTCATCGAACAATCGAGTTTATCACAAGTCGCGCAAGCATCATTCCTAATTCCTAATTCCTCATTTCTAATTGCCCCGATAATCGCTGTGACTGATTTGCGCGGCTCAAGCATCATCGCCGAAGTTAAACTTATTCCGATTTTCTCCGCGCCGCTGATTTTAAAAAGTTTCTCCTGCGCGGTTAAATCCCAATCGCCGTAGCCGGGGCTGAATCGCCAACGCAACTTGAAACCGTCCTTAGCGAAAATTTCTGCCAAATGATTTTCCAAAGCGTCCGCCGCCTGTTCGACAGCCGCAGTAGCCGCCGCGTCCAAGAGCACCGACGATAAATATTCTCCGCGCTCAAATTTTTTATTAATCTCCCGTTCAATTTCAAAGCCGACCGTGACCGCCATGCAGATAACTTTTTCGCAACCGTCGAGGTGTTTACGAATAGAATTGCCGACGATTAAAACGGGCGGCTCGCTTTCCACGAAAAAATTTTTGTAATCGTAAACGTTCCACGCGGCGCGCACGTCAATCAACAGCAAAGCTTCTTCGCAGGCGTCGAGGATATTTTTTTCGCCGAAATTTTTTGCCTTCCGCAAGCCCGCGTATCGTCGAGTCTCCGCCGCGTTCACTTCCAAAATTTGCGGATTGTAAAAGTGCAAAGCCAATCCCTCCCGCAAAAAATTTTATCGCCATTGCTCGCCGCCGTCAACATTGAATATCTCCCGCCTGTATATTAAAATCACGCCAAAAGAGTTGATTCAATATGTCAAGCGGCAAGTGCGGCGACAATTTAACGTGGACGCTCGACGACGGTACGCTCACAATCAGCGGGCACGGCAAAATGGATGATTATGGTCTTCTCAAAAAACTACCGTGGTATAATGAAAGCTACTCGATAAAAGAAGTCATCATTAACAACGGCGTCACTTCCATTGGCGATGAGGCTTTCAGCGGGTGCCATAGCTTAACGAGCATAACGATTCCCGATTCTGTCACGGCGATTGGCATGAATGTTTTCAGCGATTGCAAAAGTTTGACGAGCGTGATGATTCCCGATTCTGTCACGACGATTGGCTGGTGGGCTTTCGAGGGGTGCACCAGCTTGATAAACGTTATAATTCCCAATTCCGTCACGACGATTGGCTGGTGGGCTTTCGAGGGGTGCCATAGCTTGACGAGCGTCATAATTCCTGATTCTGTCACGACGATTGGCTGGCAGGCTTTCTCTGGGTGCCATAGCTTAACGAGCATAACGATTCCCGATTCTGTCACTTCCATTGGCGATGAGGCTTTCAGCGGGTGCCATAGCTTAACGAGCATAACGATTCCCGATTCTGTCACGACGATTGGCTGGCAGGCTTTCTGTGATTGCAAGAGCTTGACGAGCGTCATAATTCCTGATTCCGTCACGACGATTGGCTGGCAGGCTTTCTGTGATTGCAAGAGCTTGAAAGAAATTCATTATCCGTCGGGACGCGGCTTTGAACAAGATTTGTCGCAGGGCAACAACGCGAAACTCATTCCGCATGATGAATTGCCGCCCGAACTCAAAGCGGATGAATCTGTTGCCGAATTCGATAAACCTGACGACACGAAAGAAAACGTCGAGCCGCCCGCGCAGGTCAAGCCGCCCGCCGAAACAAATTGCACCGTCTACAGGAACACAAAGATTAGCCGCGCAGAGAATATCGCGCCGCTCAATACAAAAAGCTTGAGCCGTGTCGACGAAAACATTACCGAAATCAGAAGAGCCGCCGAACTCGCCGCAATGAATATCGTCATGACCATTGAACGCAACTTGGGATTTTCGCCCGAAGATGTCAGCAGTCAGAATCTCGGCTACGACATAAAATCGACTTCGCGCGACGGAAAAATTTCTCGCTTAATTGAAGTCAAGGGTAGATATTTCGACGCCGAAACCGTCACCGTCAGCCGCAATGAAATAATCGCCGCATTGAACAACCCCGACAACTTTATCCTCGCAATCGTCAAACTTGACGCCGACAAAAACGAGACGATTTATCTTAAGAGACCTTTCGAGCAACCGCCTGACAGAGCCGCGCTCAGCGTCAACTTCAGCATTCAAAAACTTGTCGAAGCCGCCAAAATTATTCTGCGCTGAAAATTTTGGCAATTTTCAATCCCCACGCGGGGCTTATTTTTTTTTGCAAGCTAAGATAAAATTTCTTTCAAGGAGGAGGCGACTACTTGTGAAAAAATTTTTTACGACAATCTGCGCGGCGGCTCTGCTCATGACGGGTTGCGGCGGAGAAAAAATTTCTTCGACCGACGAAAAGATTTTTACCTACGGCACGATGGCTTACGGCGTGGCAATGGAGAACGTCGGCACCAATCCCCACGAAAGTTACAGCGGCTGGAGCACTCTTCGCTATGGAATCGGCGAGACGCTTTTTAAATTTAACGAGCGCATGGAGCTTGAGCCGTGGCTGGCGGAAAGTTTCGAGCAGGTTGACGACTTCACGATAAAAATTAAAATCAACGACGCGGCGAAATTTTCCAACGGCAAAAAAGTTGACGGCGCCGCCGTAAAAAAATGTTTGGAAGCTTTAATCAAGAATCATGACCGCGCTCCCCGCGACTTGAAAATTTCTGCGATTGAGGCGGACGGGCAATTCGTCACGATAAAATCTTCCGAGAAGATGCCCGCGCTGTTGAATTATCTAAGCGACCCATACGGCTGCATTATCGACGTTGACGAAGGCGTCAAAGAAAATATCGTCGTCGGCACCGGTTCTTACAAAGCCGTAAAAGTTACCGACACGCAAATTGATTTAGTTAAGAATGAAAATTATTGGGGAGCCGTCAAGCCGAAACTCGATAAAATCATCGTGAAGAGCATAACTGACGGCGATACGCTGACGATGGCAATGCAGAACGGCGAACTTGATGCGGTGCAAGGTCTGCCGTATGCGAGCCTCCAGTTGTTCAAGGACGGCTACAAAATTTCGCAAGCGGAAACTTCGCGGGTTTATCAAGCGGCCTTCAACTTCAAGACGCCCGAACTGCAAGATTTAAACGTTCGCAAGGCAATTTCCATGGCGATTGACAAAGAAAATTTCTGCAAAGTTTTGCTAAACGGCAACGGCGCACCCGCAATCGGAGCTTTTCCCGCGAATTTGCCGTTCGGCGGCGATAAAGTTCACACGGTCAGCTACGACCTCGACGGCGCGAAAAAACTTTTAGCGGAGGCGGGCTGGTCTGATTCCGACGGCGACGGCTACGTTGACAAGGACGGCAAAAATTTGGAATTGCGCTATCTAACTTACACTTCGCGCCAAGAACTTCCGCTCCTCGCTGAAGCCGCGCAGGCAAGTTTGAAAAATATCGGCGTCAAGCTCAACGTGAACGCCACCGACAATTACAAAAGTTTTCTCAAGAGCGGCGACTATGATATTTTTTCTAAAGCTATCGTGACGGCTCCGACGGGCGACGGCGAATATTATTTCACGAGCCACATCGTCCCCGGCGCGGTCGACAACGCGGGCAACTATGACAGCGAACAAATCGCCGCGCTGGAAAATGAATTGCATAACACATACGGCGCGGATAAACGTTCGGAGCTTGCGATAAAAATTTCTCAGCAAGTTTTGGACGACTGCGCACTTTTCTACGCTTCGCATTTGCGCATGTCCTTTGTCATGAAACCGAACGTCGAAGGATTCACGGCGCACCCGTCAGATTACTACGAAATTCGTCCGGAGTTGGATAAAAAATGATTTTAACCGTTGAAGATTTGAGCGTCGCTTACGGCAAGAAAAGAATTGTTCATGACGTAAATTTTTCCGTCAAGCGCGGAGAAATTTTGGTAATCGCGGGCGAGAGTGGTAGCGGCAAGTCAACGATTTTAAAAGCGATAGGCGGTCTACTCGGCAAGGGCGGCGCAATTACTGACGGGCAGATTTTTTTCGACGGACAAGAAATAACTTTTCTAAGTGACGGGCAGCGGCGGAAAATTTCAGGCGAGGCAATCGGATTTATTTTTCAAAATGCCGGCGCGAGTTTCTGCCCGATAAGGAAAATCGGCGAACAGATTTTTGAAGCGGTTCGCGCTCATCGAGATTGGGATAAAAAATTTTTTCGCGAACGAGCGGAAGACCTAATGCAGAAAATAAATCTTGCGCCTGAAGTTTTGGACGAATATCCATTCAGATTATCGGGGGGTATGGCGCAACGCGCAGGGATTTTGGCGGCGACGATATTGGAGCCGAAACTTCTTCT
>JAFPVP010000099.1 GCA_017412925.1 Selenomonadaceae bacterium | reverse complement strand
TGCGCTACAAATCGGCATGAACAAAATCACCAAAGCCGCCCGTCAACTCCATTTGCCGGAAGAAAAACTTTTGGGCGATTGGATTGTTTGCATTCCCGGCTTCACTCTAAAAAAGTATCGCCAACTGCAACGCTCGCGCCTGTCGATTTTCTCCAGAATTTGTTTCGGCGGAACGCTTAGCCATACGCTTGGCTTGCCGTTTCGCTCGCCGTTCGTCAATCTTTGGCTGAGCGATAAAGATTATATAAAATTTTTGCGCACGCCGCGCGTCTACATGGGGGAACGAATATTTTTAAAAGAATGGAATTGGGACAACAGTGAAAAGATTAATTATCCTATAGTTACGCTTGCCAATGTCGATATTCATATGAATCATTATCCCGATTTCGATGAGGCGGTTAGCAAATGGAACGAACGCAAACAACGAATCAACTGGTATAATCTCTTTGTGGTAATTGACACAGAGGACGAAAAAATTTTGGAGCAGTTCGACGCGCTACCTTACGGGAAAAAAGTTTGCTTTGTGCCGTTCAAGTCGGATTTGGATTCGGCGTGGTACATTAATCCTGATGTGCAGACGAATTCTCCTGATTTTGTGGACAAGGTTAATCAATTTGGTATTGGGCATCCGTTTTACTACGACCCGTTCGATATGCTCCTCTACGGCAAGAAAACTCAACTGATTAATATGTAAGGAAAAATTTTTATGAACAATGAATTTGGCTTCGTCCCTAAGATTTTGCTTTGCGGCGACGAGGCAGATTTTTTTTCGCACGTTGGAGAGCGTCCCTTTAAACTCGTCGGTCACGCGAAAATTTCAGGCGACGATTTTAATTTCGCCAAAGACAACAAAATTTTTTTCGACGGCAAACTCCAGGACTTGCCCGCGCTGATAAAATTTCTTCGGAGCGGCGCAGTGGATTATTTCATCTTCACTGACGTTAAAGAATTCGCTTCCTTCAGAAACAACGCCTACAAGCGCGGCTACCTTTCGGCGCGGGTCGTCACGCTCGACGAGTTCAACGCCTCGCCGCAAGAATTTTTGTACGACGTGAACGCCGACTTCCGCCTGCTCACTCGGCTGAAGGGTTCCGGCATTAAAACTTTGCTCGACGTGGACGCTTACTTTTCGTGCGGCAGAAATTTTACGAAGCGCGGCAACGACTTCACGGAAATTGATACCGTCTCCGAAAAAAATTTGCCGCCGATAACCGAAAACATTTACACGCACGTTTACAAAAATCTTGCGCAGGTCGGGCTAAAAAGATACGACGCCGCTCTTATTATTGAACGCGAGCCTGCCGCCTTTGAACGCATGCTCGTCTTGCTGGAAAATTTTTCCGACAGGATTATAACTTTTACGCGGAAAGGCTCCGAACTGGAACGACACATTTTCGACAACATGGATAATTTTAAAGAAGTTATGAGATTGCACGGCGGCGCGGTCGATTGGTATTTCCTCAAGCGGGAAACTCCGCCCGAAAATTTTTGCGTTTACGTTGTCACACATAAACCCACGCCCCACGACGGCAAACTCCCCGACGGCTACGAAATTATTCAAGCGGGACGCGCGGGCAAAAAAGATTTGGGCTATATCGGCGACGACACTGGCGACAATATCAGCCGCCTAAATCTTTACATAAACGAGATAACCGCGCTTTATTGGATGTGGAAGAACACAAATCACACGACGCTTGGACTTTGTCACTACCGCAGATTTTTTACCGAATCCGACGACGAAGATTTTTCCTACGAAAAAATTTTGACCAAAGACGCCGCGCTGAAAATTTTGGAAAGCTACGACATTATTGTTTCCAAAATTTATTACGGCGGCTTGACGCAAAGAGAATTCGTCGTAAACGACTGCGGAAAGAATTTGGCAATTTTCGGCGAGGCGGTTTTAAGAAAACATATCATGCAAGCGCAACCGGATTATCTCGACGCATTCGACTTCGTGATGAATTCTTCGACGCTCTACAAGTGCAACATGTTTGTTACGCGCAGAAATGTTTTCGACGCCTATTGCAAGTGGTTGTTCTCGTTTTTGATTGACGCGACGGATAAAGCCGTGCAAAAAGCCAATTTGGAAAAACGTTCGTGGTCGCCGCGAAGGCTGATGAGTTTCCTCGCCGAAAGAATGTTGACTGTGTGGCTGATTAAAAATCGCCTACGGATTAAAGAACTGAAAATCATGCAGGTTGAAGGTTTGTAAATTGTTTTGGCTTTTTGGGAGGAAAATTTTATGCAGGACGATTTGAAGTTCATTCCGAAGATTTTTCTTTGCGGCGACGAGACAGAATTTTTTTCGCAAGTCGGAAATCGCCCGTTTAAAATCGTTGGCAAGGTGAAAATTTTTTACGAAGACGAAAAAAAACTTTTGGATTTTTTGCAGGACGGGAAAATTCTTTTCAACGACGAGGTTAAAAATTTTGACGAGTTACTGAAACTTTTGCAGAGCGGCACGGCGGATTATTTGGTCGTCAACAATTTCAATGAATACGGTGCTTTCAGGAATTACATTTTAAGCCGCAATTTATTCCCAACGCAAGTTATCACACTTGAGCACTTCAAGACGTTGAATCTCGAATTCTTTAACGACGTGAACGCCGATATCAGTCTTCTGTTGCATCTGAAAAATTCTGCAATAAAAACTTTGCTTGACGTGGACGGCTATTTTGCCAAAGGGCAACTCTTCACGAAGGTGGGCAACGACTTTACGGAAATTGACGTGGTTTCGGATAAACTGTTGCCGTCGATTGCCGAAAACATTTACACGCACGTTTACAAAAATCTCTCCGAAGTCGGCTTCAAACGCTACGACGCCGCGCTGATTGTCGAACGCGCCGGGATAAATTTTGATTCCATGTTCGTCATGCTAGAAAATTTTACCGATACGGTGATAACTTATGCGCGGACAGGCTCTGAACTTGAACAACACATTTTGAACAGCGTGGGGAATTTTTCTAATGTCAACGGTTTGCGGACGGTAGCGGGAAATTGGTTTTTCCTGAGACGACACACGCCGCCCGAAAATTTTTGCGTTTACGTTGTCTGCTACAAGCCCACGCCACACGACGGCAAACTTCCCGACGGCTACAAGATTATTCAAGCGGGGCGCGCACTCAATCCTGATTTAGGTTATATCGGCGACAACACCGGCGAAAATATCAGTCACTTAAATCTTTACCTCAACGAGATAACCGCGCTTTATTGGTTCTGGAAAAATACCACTCACACTGTTGTAGGGTTGGTGCACTATCGCCGCTTCTTTACCGAATTGGACAACCGCGACTTTGCCTACGAAAAGATTTTGACCAAAGACGCCGCGCTAAAAATTTTGGAACGCTATGATATAATCATCTCCAAAGTTTCCTATGAATTTATGATACAGCAGGATTTGCTCAAAAACGATTGCGGTTACGAGCTTCCGATTTTTGCCGAAGGAATTATCAAAAAGCATATGCTCAAAGCTCAACCCGATTACGTAGAGACTTTTGAAAACTTAATGAACTCGGTGACGATGTACAGAAGTCACCTATTCATTACGCGCAGAAATGTTTTGGACGCTTATTGCAAGTGGTTGTTCTCGTTCATTGTCGACGCGACGGAAGAAGTTTTGCGCTCGGTTCCACTTGCTAACTTGCCGTTTTCACCAAGGCGGCTTATGGCTTTTTTAGCGGAACGTATGTTGACGGTGTGGCTGATTAAAAATCGCCTGCGGATTAAAGAGTTGCCGTTTATGTTTATCGAGGGGATTTGATGACTAAAGAAAATTTTGACGTGACGGGAATGAGTTGTTCGGCGTGCTCGGCGCGTGTGGAGCGGGCGGTCGGCAAACTTGTCGGCGCGGACAACGTCAGCGTCAATCTTTTAACCAACTCCATGCAAGTAAAATTCGACGATGCAAAAATTTCTGTCGCGCAAATTGTCGACGCCGTGATTAACGCGGGCTACGGAGCGAGTCCAAAAAAAATTTCAGCCGCGCAGATAAAAACTTCCACGCCCGAACGCACGATTGACAAAGAAATTTCCGGAATGCGGACGCGGCTCACGTGGTCAATAATTTTTCTCTTGCCGACGGTTTATATCGCAATGCACAACATGCTCCCGTTGCCCGTGCCGCCTGTCGTCGCGGAGCTGTTCGACGGGCGGGCAAATGCCGTGACGTTCGCGTTTGCGCAATTCCTGCTGATTCTGCCGATTATGTATCTGAATCGGAAATATTACATCAACGGCTTCAAGACATTGGCGGCGGGTGCGCCCAACATGGACAGCTTGGTTGGGCTGGGCTCAATGGCGGCGGCGGCGTTCGGAGCGTTCGCGCTGTTCAGAATCGGGCAAGGGCTCGGCGCGGGCAATTTTGCTTTAGTCGACGAATACAGCCGCAATTTATATTTCGAGTCGGCGGGAATGATTGTCACGTTGATAACCGTCGGAAAATATTTCGAGGCGCGGGCTAAGGGTAAAACTTCGCAAGCTGTGGAAAAACTCATGAACCTTGCGCCCAAACAGGCAACCGTTCTGCGCGGCGGGCAGGAGTTTACAATCGCTGTCGAGGAGCTACTTATCGGCGACAAAATTTTAGTTAAGCCCGGCGAAAGTTTTGCGGCGGACGGAATTATTTTGGACGGCGCGACGACGATTGATGAATCTGCCATAACCGGCGAAAGTTTGCCCGTCAATAAAACCGTCGGCGATAGCGTCACAAGCGGCACGATTAACCAAAGCGGCTTCGTGAAGTTCCGCGCGGTCAAAGTCGGCGGCGAAACGACAATCAGCAAAATTATCGCGCTGGTTGAAGAGGCGAGCGCAAGCAAAGCTCCAATCGCCAAGACTGCCGATAAGGTCGCGGGAATTTTTGTGCCCGCCGTGATTGTCGTTGCGTTGGTTGCGGGAAGTTTTTGGCTCCTAAGCGGCGCGAGTGTCGAGTTCGCCTTTTCTATCGCCGTGTCGATTTTGGTGATAAGTTGTCCTTGCGCGTTGGGATTGGCTACGCCCGTGGCTATCATGGTTGGAACGGGCAAGGGCGCGGAGAACGGAATTTTAATTAAGTCGGGCGAAGCGTTGGAGACGGCGCACGCGATTGATACCGTTGTCCTTGACAAAACCGGAACGCTCACCGAGGGCAAGCCGTTCGTGACGGACGTTTTAACTTGCGGCGTCGACGAGAAAAATTTTTTGGCGATTGCGGCGGCTCTCGAATCTAAAAGCGAACACCCGCTTGCACAAGCCGTCACGAATTTTGCCGCCGATAAAAAAACTCCGCTCGTCGCTGAAGATTTTCAAGCCGTGTTTGGCAAAGGCGTCCGTGCTAAGATTGACGGCGTGGAATATTTCGCGGGCAACGAAACTTTTTTAGCGGAGCAGGGCTTCAACTTGGACAGTCTCCGCGAAAAAATTTCTGCGCTGTCTGTCGAGGGTAAGACTCCGATTATTTTTGCCGATGATAAAAAAATTTTGGGCGTGATTGCCGCCGCTGACGTGGAGAAAAAAACTTCCGCGCAAGCCGTCGAGGAGTTTAAAAATCTCGGCGTTGATGTTATCATGTTGACGGGCGACAACGAACGAACTGCGCGGGCGATTGCTCAAAAACTCGGCGTGGAGAAAATTATCGCGGGCGTGCTCCCCGACAACAAAGCGCAGGCGATTGAAAAACTTCAGGCGCAGGGCAAAAAAGTTGCGATGATTGGCGACGGCATAAACGACGCGCCGGCACTGGCGAAGGCTGATTTGGGCGTTGCCATTGGCGCGGGCACCGACGTTGCCATCGAGAGCGCGGGCGCGGTTCTGGTCAGAAACGATTTGCTTGACGCCGTCAGCGCGATTAAACTCAGCCGCGCCGTCATGATTAACATCAAGCAAAATCTTTTCTGGGCGTTCTTCTACAACGTGATTTGCATTCCGCTCGCCGCCGGAGTTTTTTATCCCGCGTTCGGGCTGAAACTTTCGCCGATGATTGGCGCGGCGGCTATGAGTATGTCGAGCGTTTGCGTCGTCTTGAACGCCCTGCGGCTGAAAACAATGCGCAATGCGCAATGCGTAATGCGTAATGAAGAGGCAATACGCAACGTTGAAGTTCGCGTGGAAAATCTTCAGACGGAAATTTTTAAGGAGGGAATTCAAATGCAGAAAACTTTTAAAGTCGAAGGCATGATGTGCAAACACTGCCAAAAACACGTTCACGACGCGCTGGCAAAAATGGACGGAGTCACGGCGGTGGAAGTCAGCTTGGAAAATAATTCGGCGACCGTCACCGCCACGAAAGAAATTTCTATCGACGACTTCGCCAAAGTTATCGACGACGCCGGCTACGAGTTAGTTAGGAATTAAACGAAAAAATTTTTCCCGTCACAGCGGCGGGATTTTTTTTTGCGGCAAATTTAGCGCGGCAAATTAAAGTTCAATTAAAACGATTGCGCCGTTTGTGAAGTGTGATATATTTGACGCACTAGCAAAAGGAGATGATTTCATGGCAACATTTATTTTTGACCTTCAACGATTCAGCGGACCGCCTGCCATGCCTGGCGGTAGCTCCAGCTCTTCAAGTTCGGTGACGTGGAGCGGCGCGACTAAAATTACTTCGGCGGGCACGTACTCGAACAAAACTTACACCTCCACCAGCGACGCCCAATGCGCCGTGCTCGTCTCGTTGTCTTCGGGCACCGTCAATCTTGTCAATCCGACTGTGACCAAAAGCGGCGGTCCCACGAATGCCAGCGACAATTACAACTTCTACGGCATAAACTCCGGCGTCATGGCCATGGGCGGTGGCACAGTTTCAATCACGGGCGGCAACATAACTACGACGGGCGTCGGTGCCAATGCGGTCTTCAGCTACGGCGGCAACGGCGGACAAAACGGCGCGGCGGGTGACGGCACCATCGTTTACATTTCTGACGCGACGATTAAAACTTCGGCGAGCGGCTCCGGCGGCATCATGACGACGGGCGGCGGCAAAACCGTTGCAAAAAATTTAACAATCACGACGAGCGGTCAGTCCTCCGCGCCGATAAGAACCGACCGCGGCGGCGGCTCCGTCACTGTCACGGGCGGCTCCTACACCTCCAACGGTTTAGGCTCGCCCGCGATTTATTCCACCGCTGATATTGTCGTCAGCGACGCCAGCTTAACTTCCAACCTCTCCGAGGGCGTTTGCATTGAAGGACAAAATTCCGTTGCGCTGACAGATTGCACGCTCACCGCCAACAACACAAAAACCAACGGCAACGCTCAATTCCTCGATGCCATTATGATTTATCAATCGCAATCGGGCGACGCGGCAAGCGGCACTTCTACCTTCTCCATGACGGGCGGTCAGCTTATAAATAAGAGCGGGCACCTTTTCCACGTGACTAACACGAGCGCGGTTATCAGCTTGAACGGCGTGACGATTAACGACAGCGGCGACGGCGTGCTCCTTAGCGTGTGCGACGACGGCTGGAGCGGCGCGTCCAATATCGCCACCCTCAACGCCGATTCGCAAACTTTGACGGGAGATATTCTCGTCGGCTCCGATTCAACTTTGACGCTCAACCTCTCCGATTCATCGACTTTCACGGGCAATATCTCCGGCACAATTAAAAACGCCAGCGGTACTTCCATTTCAACCAGCCTCGGCACCGTCAACGTCACACTCGACTCCACGAGTAAATGGTATTTGACCGGCGACACTTACATCAAGTCTTTCAGCGGCACCGCTGCCAATGTCATCACCGGCGATTATAAACTCTACGTCAACGGCACGGTCAAAAGCGGCACGACCGAGATTGACGAGGAAACTGATTCAACTACGCTGACAGTGACGAATAGCACTTCTTCGCCCGTGACTGTCGGCTCCGCTGTCGAGACAATCGACGCTTCAGCCCGAACGACGGCAGTTAAAATCACCGGCAACGACCTTGACAACACCATCATCGGCGGCACAGGAAAAAATTCACTTATCGGCGGCAAGGGCAACGATTCTATCGTTGGCAATTCCGGCAATGATTATTTAAGTGGCAGTGCGGGCAATGATTCAGTCATTGGTGGCGCAGGTAATGATAAACTTTTCGGATACGCTGGCAACGATTACTTAAGCGGCAGTGCGGGCAATGATTCAGTTTACGGCGGCAACGGCAACGATAAACTTTTCGGCTACGCTGGCAACGATTATCTGCGCGGCGACGCAGGAAAAGATTCACTCTACGGCGGCGACGGAAACGACAGCTTGAACGGCGGCTCTGGCAACGATTATCTAAATGGCGGCGCAGGTGTTGATTCTCTTAGCGGCGGAACTGGCAATGATTATCTCTACGGCGGCGCAGGAAATGACTCGCTGTTTGGCAACGACGGCAACGACACCTTGAGCGGCGGCTCTGGCAACGACACCTTAAACGGCGGAGCTGGTGTTGATTCACTTGTCGGCGGAACTGGCAATGATTATCTCTACGGTGGCGCAGGAAATGATTCGCTGTGGGGCGGCAAAGGCAACGACACCTTGAGCGGCGGTTCTGGCAACGATTCTATCAGCGGCGAGGCAGGAAACGATTCAATCACTGGCGGCGCGGGCAAGGATTCACTCTACGGCGGCGCAGGCAATGATTCCCTCTGGGGCGGCGCAGGAAATGACGTTTTCATTTACAAGCCGAACGAAGGCACCGATACCATTTTTGACTACTCAAGCGGCGACCTGCTCCAAATCCTCAACGCTGACGGCTCCGAGGGCGGCACCTTCACGAATTCCTATTTTAAGAACAACAACCTGCGGCTGGCAATTTCCGGCGGCGGCAAAGTTATTTTCAGCGGCGTGAGCGCGAGCGACACCTTCAATATAAACGGCACGAGCTATTCTATCAGCGGCAACAAATTAAAATAGGCAACCACTAGCAACAGAATTGTCAAAAAATTTTTGATTGATTGTTGCAACTTTGCCCGCCAATGTGTTAAAATGCAAGCGTTGTTTAGAAGGGGCAAAAGCTCCGCGAATATTCGTGAACAAATTTTAGGAGGTATGCTAAATGCCGTTAATCACAACCAAAGCTATGTTTAAGAAGGCTTACGAGGACGGCTTCGCCATTGGCGCGTTCAACGTCAACAACATGGAAATCGTCCAGGGCATCACTAGTGCCGCTGCCGAAATGCAATCGCCTGTCGTTCTGCAGTGCTCCGCCGGTGCTCGCAAGTACGCCAACCATCAGTATCTCGTCCATCTCGTTCGCGCGGCTCTCGAAGTCAGCGACATTCCGATTGCTCTGCACCTCGACCACGGCCCGGATTTCGCAACCTGCAAATCTTGCATCGACGGCGGATTCACCTCCGTTATGTTCGACGGCTCGCACTATTCCTTTGCAGAAAACATTGAGAAGACCAAAGAAGTCGTCGAATACGCGCACGCACACGGCGTAGTTGTCGAGGCTGAACTTGGTCAGCTCGCGGGCGTTGAGGACGAAGTCAGCGTCGACGCCGACAAAGCCCACTACACCAAACCCGAAGAGGTTGAAGAATTCGTCGCTAAGACCGGCTGCGACTCCTTGGCTATCGCTATCGGCACCAGCCACGGCGCATTCAAATTCACGCCCGAACAGTGCACCCGCAACCCCGAAACCGGCGTTCTTGAACCGCCCGAACTGCGCTTTGACATTCTCGCCGAAATCGAAAAGAGAATCCCTGGCTTCCCGATTGTTCTTCACGGCGCAAGCTCCGTCATTCCCAAATACGTTAAAATCATCAACGACAACGGCGGCGCACTTAAAGACGCAGTCGGCATTCCTGAAGCTCAGCTCCGCAAAGCAGCGCGCTCCGCAGTCTGCAAAATCAACGTCGACTCCGACCTGCGCCTTGCCATGACTGCCGGTATCCGTGAACACTTCGTGCAGCACCCCGACCACTTTGACCCGCGCCAGTATCTCGCTCCTGGTCGCGCATACATCAAAGAACTCGTCGCGCACAAGATTAAAGAAGTTCTCGGTTCTGACGGCTCTGCGGCTGCTATCATGGAACTCGCTAAAGAACTTAAGTAAAATTTTATCGCTGCGAATTAAATCAACCGCTCTCAAATATTTGAGGGCGGTTTTGCTTTGCACAGGAAAAAAATTTTTTGTGTAGAAAATTTAGCGCGTAAAATTTTTTGGAGGGCTTGCAATGATAAAAATAATTTTTTGTGACATGGACGGCACGCTCCTGACGAGTGAAAATAAATTGCCCGAAGGCTTCGACGAAATGATTGCCGAACTTAAAAGGCGCAACGTTATCTTCGCGCCGGCAAGCGGTCGTCAATATGCGGCGTTGCTTCATTCGTTCGGGAAGTACCGCGACGAATTTTTATTTGTGGCGGAGGGCGGCACGCTCGTCATCCACAAGGGCAAAGAAATTTTTAGCCACACAATGGACGTTGACATGGTTAAAAAAGTTTTGGCGGCGGGCGCGAAACTCGACGATATTTTATGCGTTTGGTGCGGCAAAAAAGATTCGTACATCTTGCGCGACTTCGACAAGCCCGAATACACCGACGACATGGAAAAATATTACACGCACCGCGTTGCCGTCGACAGCTTCGACGACGTGGACGACACGCCGATTAAAGTTGCGTTTTTCGACAGGACAGGGCACGCCAAGGAAAATGTTTACGACAAGCTCGCGGCGTTTCATGACAAGTTGCAGGTTGTGCCGACGATTGATTGGTGGGTTGATGTCTCTGCGGTCGGCGCGAACAAGGGCGAGGCGATTGAAAATATTCAGCGCGTGATGAACTTTAAGCCCGAAGAGTGTGCGGCGTTCGGTGACTATCTCAACGATTGCGAAATGCTCCAAGCGGTCGGCTATAGTTTTGCCATGGCGAACGCGCACCCTGACGTAAAAAAATTTGCGCGCTTCGAGACGGCGAGCAATGACGAGGCGGGCGTTTTAGTCGGAATTCGGCGGCTGATTGCGGACGGGTTGATATAATGGTTACAGCAATTTTCCCTGCTGCCGGCTCAAGCAGACGCATGGGCGGCGGCATGAATAAAAATTTTTTAGAGCTGGCGGGCGAACCGATTCTGCTTCGGACGCTGAAAACTTTTTCGCAAGTCGAGCGCGTGAATTTTTTAATCGTAGTGGTCGCGGCGCATGAAGTTGAAACCGTCGAAAAACTTCTGCGCGGCACGGCGGGATTAAAATCGTGGCGGGTGACAATCGGCGGGAGCGAGCGGCAATATTCAATCGCGAACGGGCTAAAACTTTTGCCTGACGACGCGGAAATAATTTTGGTTCACGACGCGGCGCGACCGTTAATCAGCGTGCAAACAATCAACGGCGTAATCGACGCGGCAGAAAAATTCGGCGGAGCAATCGCGGCAGTTCCGGCGAAGGACACGATAAAAATCGTCGACGCGGAGGGCTTCGTCAAATTCACGCCGCCACGTTCTGAACTCGCTGTAGTGCAGACGCCGCAGGGATTCAAGCGGGAAATTTTGTTGCGGGCTTACGATAAAGCGGCGGCAGAAAAATTTTTGGGCACGGACGATTCAAGCTTGGTGGAGCGGCTCGGCGTGCGGATAAAAGTCGTGACGAGCGATTATCGAAATATAAAAGTCACGACGCCCGAAGATATTCACGTCGCGGAAACACTTTTAAGGAGCGGAGATAAATGATTCGTTTTGGTATCGGCTACGACGTGCACAAACTCGCGCCGAATCGCAAATTAATTTTGGGCGGCGTGGAAATTGATCACACGCTCGGATTGGAGGCGCATTCGGACGGCGATGTTTTGATTCACGCGATAATAGACGCACTGCTGGGCGCGGCGACGCTCGGAGACATTGGACAACATTTCCCCATGACGCCCGAATTTAAAAATATTTCAAGCGTTGAACTTTTAAGGAGAACTTGCGAGCTTATCGCGGCGAAGGGCTATTCAATCGGCAACGTGGATTCGATAATCGTCGCGCAGAAACCGAAACTCGCACCGCATATTTTGCAAATGCGCGAACGGCTGGCAAAAATTTTAAACGTCGAACTGGACGCGGTGAGCGTGAAGGCAAAGACGGAGGAAGGGCTCGGCTTCACGGGCACGGAGCAGGGAATCGCGGCGTATGCGGTCGTTGCACTCGAACAATAATTTGGAGAATCGTCTATGAAATTTCTGTCTCGCATTAAAAAAGATATTCGCGTCATCTTTGAGCGCGACCCGGCGGCAAAGAGCGTGCTGGAGGTCGTCCTTTGTTATTCGGGACTACACGCGATTTGGTTGCATAGAATTTCGCACGCCCTTTTTAAGCGCGGCTGGATAGTTTCTGCGCGGCTGGTGTCGAATTTCTGCAGATTTTTGACGGGCATTGAGATACACCCCGGCGCGACGATTGGCGACGGACTTTTTATCGACCACGGCACCGGAATTGTTATCGGCGAGACGGCGGAGCTGGGAAAAAACGTGACACTTTATCAGGGCGTGACTTTGGGCGGCACGGGCAAGGAAAAAGGCAAGCGGCACCCGACAATCGGCAACAATGTCGTCGTGGCGACGGGCGCGAAAGTTCTCGGCTCGTTCAAAGTCGGCGACCATGCAAAAATCGGCGCGGGCTCCGTCGTGCTTAAAGAAGTTCCGCCGCACGCAACTGTTGTCGGCATACCTGGGCGCGTCGTCGTCCTGCACGGCACCAGAGTTCACAACGAGGAGGAGTATCGCGACGCGCTCTTGGAACTTTGCAAGGCTCGCGGCTACGACGTAAACAATCCGCACGTCCGCGCAGAACTTTTGGAGGAAATTGACGTTGACTTGAACCATGACATTTTGCCCGACCCCGAACGTGAAATGATTGAGGTTGCGCTCCGGCAAATTCAGCGATTGGAACGCCGCGTTAATGAATTGGAAACGGAGCTTGCCGCCGCCCGCGCAGAAATTTCCGCCGAAGCTATGCGCACCTCGTCTTTGGAAGTTTCATTGAGCGACGGCAAAGTTGACTTGACTAAAAGGAGTGTTGAACATGAACGCTGAACTGAAAACCGTCCGCAAGGAAATGACAGCGGGCGACTTGAAAGGCATTATGGATTTGCCGAACTACGCCGACAACCAGCGCGTGGAAGTTACCGTTTATCCCACTGCTGCGGAAGAAAAGAAAAAAATTTTGAGCGAAGAAGAAATCGCTGCCATTTGGCGCAGGATAGAAGGTTATTTGGTCGGTATAGATAAGTCGAAAACTCTTGACGATTGGCGCAAGGAAAGGTTGGAGGAGCGTTATGGCATTAAACTTGCTGATTGATACGAACGTCGTTGTAGATTCTTTTTTGGAGCGCGAACCGTTTCTTTCTATGAGCAGAAGGGCAATTTCCCTTTCAAAAAAATATCCTGTCAACAGCTTTGTTTCGGCGTCGACTGTCACGGACATTTACTACATCACCTACAAAAACTTGAAGAATCGTCAAACCGTTCGTGCACTGTTCAAAGAGCTTTTCGAGTTCGTTAGCGTTGTCAAAGTTACTGCCGAAGACATTCACGCCGCCTTTGCGTTGGATTGGAAGGACTTCGAGGACTCCGTTCAATATGCCGTCGCCAAGTCGAATAGCTTTGACGGAATTGTTACGCGCAACATGGAAGGCTTTACCGACGACGCCGTTAAAATTTTTACGCCGGAAGAAGTTTGCCAATACGTCGAGGAAATTTTTAAGGAGTGATTTTGATGATTAAAGTTTACAACACGATGAGCCGGTCGAAGGAAATTTTTAAGCCGCTCAAAAAAGGCGAGGTCAGCATTTATTGCTGCGGAGTGACGCCCTACAACGCGCCGCATATCGGCAACGCCCGCCCCTTCGTCACGTGGGATGTCATTCGTCGATTTTTTAAAAAGAGCGGATACAAAGTTCGATACATTCAAAATTTCACCGACGTGGACGATAAAATTATCAAGACCGCAAATGAGCGGGGCGTCACGTGGAAGGACGTAGCCGAAAAAAATATCGCCGCCTATTTTAAGAGCATGGACGCCCTTAACGTTCGCCGCGCAGATTTTTATCCGAAAGTTTCCGAGACGATGGACGATATTATAAAAATGGTTCAGACGCTCGTCGACAAGGGCTTTGCTTACGTGCTGGACAACGGCGACGTTTTCTACAGCGTGGAAAAAAATCCAAGCTACGGCAAACTAAGCGGGCGAAAACTTTCCGATATGATGGCGGGCGCACGTGTCGAAGTCGACGAACGCAAGCGGCACCCGATGGATTTCGCGCTGTGGAAGGCGGCTAAGCCCGGCGAACCGTCTTGGGAAAGTCCGTGGGGCATGGGTCGTCCTGGCTGGCATATCGAGTGCTCCACGATGTCGCTAAAATATCTGGGCGAGAAATTTGACTTTCACGGCGGCGGCTCCGATTTAATTTTCCCGCACCACGAAAACGAAATCGCCCAAAGCCAAGCGGCTCTCGGCGACGAAAATTCTTTTGCGCAATATTGGTTGCACAACGGCTTTATCACCGACGGCAACGAGAAGCTAAGCAAGTCCAATAAAGAAATGGTCAAGCGCAACAAGGGCTTTTTCACGGTCGAGGAAATTTTAGCGAAATATCCCGGCGAAGTCGTGCGCTTGCTTTTGTTGCAGACGCATTACCGTAGTCCGCTTGAATTCAACGAGGAGCGCGTCAAGGAGGCGCAAGAATTTTTCGGCAAGCTGGCTAAGGCTTATTGGCAACTGGACACTTTGGCGCGGAAAATTCACGCGGGCGAATTCGTCAAGGACACGAGCGAGAAAAATTTTGCGATAACGATTAGTCCTGCGGGCGGGCTTGTCGATTTGGGCGAGCGGCTCCTGTCGAATTTCTACGCAGCAATGAGCGACGACTTCAACACCGCGCTTGCAATCAGCTACATGTTCGAGCTTGCTAAGGAAATCGGCGGCTATTACAGCGAATACACTGCCGGAAAAATTTTGCCCGTGTCGATTGACGGCGATATAATTCTGCGCGTCCGCGATATTTATCTGGAAATGGCGGAGATTCTCGGCATATTTGAACAGCCCGTGCCCATCGAAAGGGAAAAAGCCGCCGATAATCCCGAACTCGTCGATACGCTCATGAAAATTATTCTTGCACTTCGCCAAGACGCCCGCGCCGCTAAAAATTGGGCAGTCGCCGATAAAATCCGCAACGAACTCAACGCGGCGGGCATTATCGTCGAGGATACGCCGCAAGGTGCCGTATGGAAGGCAATGCGTAATGCGTAATGCGCAATGCGTAATGAATTCGGATTTTCCAGCTGAAGAAGTTAAAACTTTGTCGCCGCTGGTTTTGGCTCACATTGGCGACGCTTATTTTCATCTGTACGTTCGCACGCGCCTTTTGCAAGTCACGCACAACATAACCCGCTTGCACGACCTGAGCGCGGAAATTGTTTCGGCGACCGCGCAGGCAAAGATTTATCACGCAATAGAAAATTTTTTGACGGACGACGAACGCGATACTTTCCGGCGCGGACGAAATGCCAAAAGTCATGCGCCGCGTAAGGCAACCGTCGCCGAATACCACGCCAGCACCGGCTTTGAAGCTCTGCTTGGCGAACTTTATCTAAAGAAAAATTTTGCGAGACTTGACGAAATTTGCGAGTTGGCATTCAAGGCGGCGTTATCATGAAAAAATTTTAGCCGTCGCAATTTAATTGGTGACCGTCACGGTTGCCGATTTTTTTATGGAGTTTTAATTTGCCAAAAAGCCTTGCGGTTGCTATCATTTAAACGAGGTGATTCGTATGGAGAAAGAGAAAATAAAAATCGCGTGCGAGAATCGGAAGGCGCGCCACGATTATTTTATCCACGAAACTTATGAGGCGGGAATTGAACTGCGCGGCACGGAAGTAAAAAGTTTGCGGGCGGGCAAGGCGAATTTGCGCGACAGCTACGCCGAGGTCAAGGACGGGGAAGTTTTCGTCGAGCACATGCACATCAGCCCATACGAGCAGGGAAATATTTTTAATCACGAGCCGCTCCGCCGCCGCCGTTTGCTCCTGCACAAGCGCGAAATTTTGAAACTCTTCGGCAAGACGCGAGAGAAAGGCTTTACATTGATTCCGCTGAAAATTTATTTTAAAAAAGGGCGGGCAAAAATGGAGCTGGCATTGGCGAGCGGCAAACACAATTACGATAAACGCGACGCGCTCCACGAAAAATCCGCGCAACGCGACATTGAACGGGCATTAAAGGAGAAATCAAGATGATTAGAAAAGTTTTTTCTGCGGCGATTTTGGCGGTGATGTTTTTCTTCGCGCAAAATGTTTCAGCCGCGCCGGATATAAGTTATCGCGTCCACGTTCAGGACGTGGGCTGGAAGCCGCCCGTAGGCAACGGCGGAATCGCGGGAGCGATTGGCGAACACAGACGGCTTGAGGCGATAGTCATAAGTTGCGACGGCATAGAGTACAACGCGCACGTTCAAGATTGGGGCTGGCAAGGCTGGACACCTTCGGGCAACGTGGCGGGCACAGTCGGCGAAAGTTTGCGCATGGAGGCAATCAGAATTCGGCTTCGGGGCAGCTACGCGGACAGATACGACGTTCGTTATCGGGCGTATGTTAAAGATAGCGGCTGGCAAGGCTGGGTTTGGAACGGCGAAGTTGCTGGCACGACGGGGCAGGGTTTGCGGCTGGAGGCTGTGCAAATAGAAATCGTCAGCAAGAACAGCGGCAGACACAACCGCGACAGGTACGACCGCGACAGATATGACCGCGATAGGTACGACAGGTACAGACGCGACAGATATGACGATTATGACTGGTAAAAGTTGACATGGACATTTTGGAACGGTACGCGGCGGCTCTTAAACTGTACAGAGAAAAAAAATTTGACGCGGCGTTAAAAGTCGTTGAGGAAATAAAAATCGCCGCGCCGCACTGGAAGAAAATTTTCTTGTTGGAAGTTTTTATCAGGCGAGATTTGGGCGAATCAATCAGGGAACTGGCTTTGTTGCAGAATCTCTTGCCGTATTTAGACCTTTATTCGGCGTATGATAAAAATTTGGCGGCGGACGCGCTGAATTGTTTCGGCTCGGTCAGCAGATTTTTGGGGCACATCGATAACGCTGTTGAAGCTTTTCGGCTATCGGCGCGCCTGTCGAGTGACAACCGCAAAGCTTGCGAGGAAATCAGCAACGCGCTTTATGCGGCGAACAGTTCCGAAAAATTTTCTGCCGACGATTTCCGCGCTCTTTACGGCGAGTACAAAAAATATTTGGCGGACATTGCGCCCTACCCGAAAAAATTTTACGAGCACGAAAAAATTCGCGTGGGCTTTTTGTCGGGCAGTTTTCAATGGCATGTGGTCATGGCGTGGAGCTGGCATCTTTTGCGCGACCTTGACGAAAAATTTTTCAAAGTTTATTGCTACTCGAACGTCAAGGCGGGAGATGAAGTCACGGAACATTTGCGCAAGACGGTTGCTAATTGGCGAGACATTTGCGCTTTGACGGACGAGGTTGCGGCTAAACTAATTCGCGACGACGAAATTGACATACTCTTTGACTTGGACGGGCACACGCTGAACAATCGGTTGCGCGTGGCGGCGTATCGACCTGCCACCGTGCAAATATCAGGTATCGGCTACATGAATTCGACGGGGCTTGAATGCTTCTATTATTTTTTATCGGACGAGACTTGCGCCGGTGATGAAAATTTTTTTACGGAGAAAGTTATCCGCTTGCCGCGCAGTCATATCTGCTACGAGCCGCCGACGAAACTTGAACCTGCGAATTCGCCGCCGTGCTTGAAAAATAATTTCGTGACGTTCGGGAGCTTTAATCAATTCGGGAAGGTAACGGATTCTATGTTGAGCGCGTGGAAAGAAATTTTGGACGCGGTGCCCGCCAGCCGATTAATTCTCAAGCACAAAATCTTCAACACGAACGACGGGAAAAATTTCGTCACCAACAAATTAAAAAAGTTCGGCTTCGACGTGGCGCGGGTGGAGTTACGTCCTTTCACGGCGAATCATCTTGTTGAATATGGCGACGTGGACATCGCGCTGGATACGTTCCCTTACACGGGCGGCGTCACGACTTGCGAGGCGTTGTATATGGGCGTGCCCGTCGTCAGTCTTTACGGCGCAAGACACGGAACGCGCTTTGGGCTCAGCATTTTAAAAAACGTCGGACTTGGAGAGTTGGCGGTCGATTCTTACGCGGCGTATGTTAATTCGGCGGTCACTCTGGCGGGCGATTGGGAGTTGCTTTTGATTCTGCGAAAAAATTTGCGAACTCTGATAAAAAAATCGCCGCTGATGGATTCGGCAAGCTACGTCCACGAAGTCGAACGAGCTTTTATAAAAATCCTCGACGACGAACGTCGCCTGAAATAAAAATTTCCCTCCGCAATCGGCAGAGGGATTTTTTTTATTTTAAAAATCGTAACGACGCCCGCGAAAAATCCGCTCAAAGCAAAGTCGCCGACATCTCCGCCGCGTCGCAACTTGAAATCGATATGCCGCCAGCCCGCGCTTATCGATAAAATAAAAATCCTCAACGACGAACGTCGCCCAAAATAAAAATTTCCCTCCGCAATCGGCAGAGGGATTTTTTTTATTTTAAAAGTCGTAGCGGACGCCCGCGAAAAATCCGCTCAAAGCAAAATCGCCGACATCTCCGCCGCGACGCAACTTGAAATCGATATGTCGCCAGCCCGCGCTTATCGATAAATTTTTTTGCGGAAAATATTTTATGCCCGATTCAAAATCCGTGAAGTGCGCACGCCTTCCGAGCGGCAAGCCCGAAAATTGTAAGTAAATATCCACGCGCGGACGGATTCTCATGTAAAAATTTATCCCGACGCTCGGCAGACAATAAAGTTTATTCCGCGAATCAACGGCATTCAAAGCAACGTTCCATTCAAGCCCCGTGCCCATCAGCGAAAAAATTTCCCTGTCCGCCTTGACTTTGACAAAATTAAAATCGTCGCGCGAATGAACATAATCAACCGAAAAATCTTTGTACTTGAAAATAAATTCGGGCGCGGCGTCAAAAGTCCTCGCCTCCACATTGAACGGTAATTTTCTTTGCTTAACGCTGGAAATGCCTTCGTCGACTTCGGGGGAAATTTCCTGCGCCGCCGCGTTGCCCGTCATGAAAAGCAGAATCGCCGCCGTAAAAAATTTTTTCACTTAGAAAAGTTTACCTCCGGTGAACTTGCCCACAAAATTTTTCGGCAGAAATTCCTTGTCGCTCTTGCCCTTGATGATAACTTTGTCGACGTATTTGTTGACGCGCTTTGAAATGAGTTTCGCCGAATCTTCGACCGACTCCATGTAAGCCTGCGTCCAAGCGTCGTCGTAATCTTTGCTCGGCTTGCGATGTTTTACCGCCTGTCCTATGAAATTTTTTTCCCAGAAAATTTCGCCCGTCTCCACGCTGATAAATTGCATGTTGACAACGGTATTGAGCGCGGTGCGTTTCGTGACGTCAGAGACGCCGATAAGTCCGAGCAAACCAATTCCGCTGCCGACACGCCGCAAAGTTTTATCGCGATTACTTGAGCCGCTACCGGAAAGCGAAAGTCCGCCGCCGATAGCCGACGACAGCAGTCCGATTGTTTTGTCCTCGACTTTCGTGGCACCGAGCGCGAGCACTTCGCAACGAACGACATAATCCACGCCGAAATTTTTGTAAAAAGTTTGGTTGAAGTTTTCGGGCGCGGCGGCAGGTTTGGGCAATTCAACGGCATTAAAAATCAAAATCTCTCCGATATCTGCGGCGGGCGAGCTTTGTTCGGCAGTGACGTCTTCGTCAAGAATCAAACCGTCCGCAGAATTTTTTTCCTCGCCGAAAATTTTTGTGTCGACGACGCTGACAAGATTTTTCTCGACAAGCTTTTCGCCCAAAAACATTTCAAGATTCTGCGCCGTGCCCAATTTCTTGTGCCGCGAGCTGTCCTTTACCTCGATTGCAATGTTTATTCGCTCCTCTTCCGGCAAGCCTTTGTCTTTCGCGGACGCCGCGCCCTGCATGACCAGCAACACCGCCAAGCAGAGCAAGAAAAATTTTTTAAGCATAACTTCGCCCTCCGTTTTTGCAAAATTATACAACACGCGCCGACAAAAAAAAATCCCCGGACATTTGCCGAGGAGAAAATTTTTTAAGCGTTGGCATTTCGTTCGTCGTTTAAAATTTTTATAAAGGCGGCTTGAATTTCGCGCAGATAATTCGCCGAGTCCATCAGCGGAGAATTTCTCATCATCGTCCGCAAATTTCGGCGCAGGATTGTCAGCAGTTCCCAATCGCCCGCCAAGCCAACCGCCCGCTCTATGTACTTTTCATAAGAATCGACTGCCAGTTCGTCAAGCCCGATATTTTTTAAAAAGCTGAGCCCAAAGCGCGTTCCGTGTCTTGTGCCGTAAAGACTGACGACTGGCACGCCCATATACAACGCCTCGCAAGTTGTCACGCCGCCCGTATAAGGGAACGTGTCAAGCGCGATGTCCACGTCGCCATACTCGACAAGATGATTCGCCGTGTAAGGTCGCAACTCCACCCGCGCCACGTCGAAGCCGAACTTCTTTAATTTATTGACGACGAAATTTTTTCCGTCGTTCGTGTTGAAGATTTTGTGCTTGAGAATTAATCGGCTGGCGGGCACCGCGTCCAAAATTTCTTTCCACGCGCTCAACATAGAATCGGTTACCTTCCCGAATTGATTAAAGCTCCCGAACGTCACGAAATTATTTTTCAAGCATGGCGGCGAATTCGCAGGTTCAAATTTTATCGAAGGCTCGTAGCAAACGTGGCTGTGCGGCAAGCGGATAACTTTCTCCGTGAAAAAACTTTCGTCGCCCGCGCAATAAATGTCCGATAAAAAATAATCGAAGCACTCAAGCCCCGTCGAGTTCATGTAGCCGACACCCGATATTTGCACACTGGCAGGACGATACGCCGCCACGCACAATCGATTATGATCCGTGTGCCCCGATAAATCAAACAAAATATCAATTTCATCGTCGCGAATCAATTTAGCCGCAACCTCGTCCGTCAAAGCGTGAATATCTCGCCAAGTGCCGGCTGTCTTGCGCAAATATTCCGTAACAACGTCGGGATTCTTCACGTTTGAGTAAAGATACGTATCGAACAAATTTTTATCAAGACCGGTCAGCAACGACCAAGACCAATTTATCACGGGGTGCTGTCTGAAGTCGGCGGACAGGAAGCCCACGCGAATTTTTTTGTGCGCGTAAAATTTTTTCGGGTAAGGTTTGATGTCCACCAAGCATTTCTTGTATCTATCATAGAAGGTGCGGAAATAATCGGGCGAAACATTTTCCTGCGAATTCACGTGAAAAAGGGCATTGTCCAAGCGGCTGACTTTCGGCGGGTCATCAAGCTTTACCACCAAAGAAAAAGCTTCTTTGGATTTTTCGTGCAAGCTCAAATCGAAACACAGCGACGCGACATGGGAAAGAATTTCGGCGGAAAAATCTCTTTCTGCGGGCGTGGAGAAATTAAGAAACGGCAAAGCTTTTTCAAGAGCGCGATACTCTTTAACAGTATTGCCGAGTTCATTCCAAATTTGAGCCTCCAGATAATAAGAATTTTTATATTCCGGTTTGAGACGATGAATTTTGGCAAGAATTTTCAACGCCGCAGTGTAATTCTTGGCTTTGTACTTTTCAAGAGCTTCCAACTGAAATTTTTCAACGTTCATTGAGTGTCCTCCGCTCGTGTTGAATTAGCCGTTGTAAATTTTGTAAATTTCTTCGGTGTAGGAGCCGTCGTCGTTGTGGACAATTAACGGCGGCAGAATTTTTAAGTTTCCGACGTTCGCGCCGACCACAGCCTCCAGCATTATCAAATTCGCGTCGCGCCCCGCCTTTGGTTGAATCAGGCGCAGACGTTTCATTTCCATTTGATGACGGTGCAGGGCGTCGACAATTTCGCACAGCCGCGCCGCAAGGTGAATCATGTAAAATGCGCCGTGGAATTTCAAAACGTAACGCGCTGCCGTCACCACATCTTCGAGCGTCGCCGTGAATTCGTGTCGCGCCCTCGCTATCCCCGAAATTTTATTCGCCTCGCCGTCGGTTATCGGCGTGTAGGGCGGGTTTGCTATCGCCGCGTCGAAACTCTCCGCCTTAAAAAGTTCACGGTGCTTGCGATAGTCGCCCTCCACGACCGAAATTTTTTCCGATAAGCCGTTTAGCTCGACGTTGCGCCGCGCCAAATCTGCCATGCGCGAATTCAGCTCCACCGCGCAGATTTCTTTAACGTCGTCGGCGATTAACAGCGGAATTACTCCCGTGCCCGTGCCAAGGTCTATTACGCGGGCATTTTTTTTGAACTTTGGGAAGTGCGCAATCAGTACCGAATCCATCGAAAAGCAAAATTCGTTTTGGTTCTGGATAATGGCGCGCCCCGACCGCATCAAGTCATCAAGGCGTTCGCCCTCGCGCAGGGGAATTTTCATTTTCTGGAGTCTCGTCGGGATTGGCGGCGGGTTTTATCAGAACGCGGACGTTCGGAACGCGGCGGGCGTTCGGATTTGCGCTCGGAATTTTCCTGCCGATTGTAGCGGCGATTGAAATTTCCAGTCCTGCGCGGGCGTTCATGTCGTGGTGGGCGTTCGGTGCGCAAAGGACGTTCGGCACGTGGCGGGCGTTCAGGTTT
>JAFPVP010000098.1 GCA_017412925.1 Selenomonadaceae bacterium | reverse complement strand
GAATTCGTTGACAAATGCGCCGGTTGCGGCAAGGGGATCACTCAAAAAGTTTCAGAGTTCTCGACAAAAAAATTTGGCAAGCCGCTTTGCATGGACTGCCAGAAAAAGAACGGCGCACCGTTTTAACAATGCGCGAATGCGCAGTGCGCAATGCGTAATTAAAACCAAATTCATTGCGCATTACGCCTTACGCATTACGCATTAAAAAAAGGGGGGGCGGTAAAATGACGGAAGAGCAATATTTAAGTGAAATAGAGCTGGAGAAAAAGTTGTTAAGCGGGCTAATGCTGGACGGCGGCGTCGCAGTGCCGGAGGCGGCTCGCGTGCTCAAGCCCGACGACTTTTATCGCCCCGAACACCGCCTAATATTCAAGGCATTGCTGGAACTAAGCGGACAAGGCGCGGCAATCGACGTTCTGCTCGTGGAAAGTGCCCTGCGCAAAAGTGGCGACCTAAAGCGCGTTACGCGGCAATATTTATTCGGACTGTTGCCGCTTGAGTACACGGCGGCGCGGGTTCCGTACTATTCGGAGCTGGTCAAAGAAAACGCGCGGCTCCGGCGACTGGAGGAAATCGGGCACGAGTTAGCGAACGAGGCAAGTCGCGATTCAGCGAAGTCAACGGAAGTTTTAGCGGGCGTAGAAAAAAAATTACTCGCCACGACAGCGGACGACACGCGCGAAGTCATTGCGGCGAAAGATTTATTTTTGGAAACAATATCGGAACTGGACAAGGAGACGAGCGGCTTAGCGACGGGCTTTTACGCGCTGGACAAAAAATTGGGCGGGCTGAAAAAATCAGATTTAATAATCTTAGCGGCACGCCCCAGCATGGGCAAGACGGCGTTGGCGATGAACATAGCGGCAAAAGTGGCGCGGCAAAATACGGTTCTGGTGTTCTCGTTGGAGATGAGCCGCTGGCAATTAGCGTGGCGATTCTACAGCGCGGACAGCCACGTCAACGCGACGCGGATACAAAATCGGACGCTGACGCCGCTGACGCAGGGCGAAGTTTCCGCCTTAATCAATTCTTTGGAGCAGTTAGCTGAATTAAAACTGTACATAGATGACACTTCAAGCATAATGCTGACGGAAATAAAAATGAAAGCGCGGCGCATAAAACGCAAATTCGGCTTAGATTTAATAATCTTAGATTATCTGCAATTAGTGGAATGCGGCAAACGCTACGCGGGCAATCGGGTTCAGGAAGTGTCGGAACTAAGTCGGGGCTTGAAGGGCTTAGCGCGGGAGTTGGATATACCGATTCTTGCGCTAAGTCAATTAAGCCGCAACGTAGAAATGCGCGCGGAAAAACGCCCGCAACTAAGTGATTTACGCGAGAGCGGCTCAATCGAGCAGGACGCCGATATTGTCCTTTTCCTCTACCGCGAGGAATATTACAACCGCGAGGAGCCGTCCAACATCGCCGAGCTGATTATTGCAAAAAATCGCAACGGCGCGACCGGCTCCGTCCCCTTGAAATTCGAGCGCGAATTCGTTTTATTTGACAATTTAACACGGGAGGATTATTCATGAAACACAACATCAGAATCAACGGACAAGTCAAGGAAATTGATTGCGAGCTGGGTAGCGGGCTTTTGGACGACAACGGGCGTGAAATTTTCGAGGGCGATATTGCAAAAGTTGTTTTTGACGACGACGACACCGACGCCGGTAAAAGTTGTCTTTCATCACGGGCAATTTTGGCTTTTAGACCAAGAATGGAGCGACGTGCTTTATGGTTGCACCGTCACCGTCATTGATTAAAATCGTTGCGCCGATGACGCCGCGTCCTGCGCCCCGTCCTGATTCCAAGGACAAGCAACGTTACAACCCAAAGTGGTATCGTCAATGGAAAAACGACTTCGGGCTTTTCGCTCGCCTTGCTATGAGAGGACAACCGCCACTCACTGGCAACCTTAAACTCTCCGCTCTATTCTACAAGCTCAAACCTAAAGACCCAAAGAACAAACAATACGGCGACTTAGATAACCTGCTTAAAGCCGTCAAGGACGCCATGAACGGTATCTGCTATATCGACGACAGTCAAGTCACTCAATACGGGCGTTGCGGTAAATTCCACGGCGACCCGCGTATCCTTATCGTACTGGAGGAACTGCCATGATTACTACCGTCACTTGCGAGCAATGCGGCAAAAAATTCACCGGCTACTTTACCCGCCGTTTCTGCGACGAGTGCCGCCGCTTGCGCAATATCGCTTACATGCGCACTTGGCACGCCGCTCACCCAGATTATCAAAAACAACTTCGCGCCCGCAAGAAGAAGGAAGCTCAAGCCAATGATAAAACCGTCCAAGGAATTTAAAAGAACCTGTGATTTGCGTCGAACCATAAAATTTTGAAAACGTTTAAGTCGACAATCCCGATTAATCGTTCCTTGCCGCTCAAGCGGAGACTAAAAACTTTTTCAAAATTCCGCATGTAGCCGAGTTCGATAAATACACGGCATTCTTCCGACGGCAACGCCGTTCCGTTGATAAAATGATTATTATTGCCGCGACCTTCCGCTTTTCCGCCGGAAGCCTTTAAAAGTTCTTGCCATGACATCTTCTCAAATTGCTGGAGTTTGGAAATGATATGTTCCGCAAAAAATTTTAAGTCTACGCAATCTCGCCAACCCGAACTCGACCAGAGGCATTTCTCAAAAGACCAACAAAAAAGTTTCTCGTTAAGTTTAAAGCCGTCCTTTATCGATTTCGGATTTACAGCTATATTTTTCTCACGAACGCGCTTTGGTTGTGCCATTACCAATTCTCCAAATAATATTCGAGCATGGCACTTTTCGGAATAATCGTCTCACAATGCGCCCCTTGCGGCAAATCGCCACGGGCGTCTAACCACGGCTTTTCATGGTGAACCATTTCGCTCAAAACATAAGGTGGATAATCGATGAGCGACACGACAACCGTATCAATCGTTTCTCTTTGTTCGGCAGTCAAATTGGCAATGTCGGGATTATAAGGCGCAAGGAAATCGCTGTTATGCAACATGAATTTGCCTTTATGGGAATTAAACAAGGCTCGACACACGGGACCTTTTGCCCAAGCTTCAAAATCGTCTTCAAAAAGCGGCACGTCGTCCCAAACCAGCGACATTGCTTGCGAGTAAAAAATTAGTTTTTGTAGTTTCATTGCGGACATTGAACCGTATTTGTCCAGAATATACTTTGCCACATCAAACACCGTTGCCATTTCAAAACCCTCCTTTGTAAAAAAAGTATCATTAGGTAAAATGTTAGTCAAGATTGGAGTGATTCACATGATTCTTGACGGAATAAAAATCACGGCGGACTACCCCGCCGACGCGGACGAATTAGCCGCTTATGTGGCGTTCGTCAAAAAGCACGTGCCCGACGTGGCGAGCGTCACGGTTAAGTTGTGCTCCGACGGAGCAGTTGATTTGAACTGGACAGCGCGTCACCCAAAATTTGAACGTATCCGCAGGATAACCGGTTAAGGATAGCCGCCCGTCAATGAGCCGAATGAAATTGACGGTGAACAGCGCGGTATTAAGCGGGAAAGTCTCAATTCGAGAGTGCTTTGTAGGTAGACGTATCAAAGTTGAATGACGCGCCAGAGAGTGTCAGCTCACTAATTCAAACGGTTAGAACTTGTGAGATAACCCGAACCGAAGACGAAAGTCAGGGGCAACGCATAGATTCTGAAATAATGAATCCACGAGACCGCGCCACGCACGGCGAAGCGTGAAAAGATATGCTGAACTGCAGGGCGACTTGCAGAGGGCGGGATAAAAAGCCCGTCGATAACAAATTGTATCTGGTCGGTACGATTGACCGTTGGAACGACGCAAAGCAAGCCGAAGAGCAAGACCGCGTTAAACACAATTAAAGAAAGGCGGCAAGTCATGACAGAACAAGAACTAAACAGCGTCCGCGAACTGAAAAAAAGGATTCACGTCCTAGAAAAACACTTGCAAGCGTTGAGACTAAGCGCGGAAAATATAGTTCCCGTTCTCGACGGCTTGCCGCATTCTACCGAGGCGAAATCTCGCGTCGAAAAAATTGCGCTGATGATTGTCGAGGACGAACGCGAACTTGAAACTCTGCGCGAAAAAATACTTTTGGCGAAGTCGGAACTTGTTGATAAAATCCTCTGCCAAGTCGACGAGCCAACGCTCCAAACGCTTTTAATCCTGCGCTACGTCGAGTGCCTATCTTTCAAGGAGACCGCCCGACGTATGCATTTTACTCTGCGCCATATTTTCAAGCTCCACGAAAAAATTTTAAAAGAGTTCATATGCTGGCATATTGCGGCACAAAATACAAGCTGATATAATCACACTAGAAATTTATGCGGCGAGCCCGCTTGAAATAAAAAAACCGCCCCGATAACCGAGGCGGTTTTAACTTTGTGCGTGGTTGCTCATTCGAGTTCTTGATTGGCGGGAATTTCTTCAATCCACCCATTGCAGAAAAAATCCGCAATGTAAAGCGAACTGCACCGATACCCGCAGAGAAAATCTTCGCAAAGTTCGTGGAAGTCTGCGGACTTGTCCAATTTGAGTTCGGAGGCGTGTTTCCTAATCGCGCTGAGCAAAACTTTCTTGCTCGTGTAGTAGCCGATAACGCCGCCGTTTGTGCACAGCTTGTAAATCGTCATGTCATTCAATCCTTTCCGGTCGCAAAGCATGTTAAAAGGCATTGTTATTCGTTGAGTTTGTGAAACTCTTCCAGCGTGCGCTTAAAGATAGCTTCAAGCTCTTCAATAGCAAAGCCCAATTCGGTTTCCACATTTCCGAGGCAGCCGATAATGTCATCGTCGAGACGCCCCTCACCGAATTCTTGTTCAAGAGCGTCAAGCGCGTCGGTAGTATTGTCTTGTGCTGTTTGAAGGGCGTCTAAACACGCTTGTAAGACGTTCAAACGCTGTGCTGATGTTTTCATAATAAAAACTCCTTTCCTTTCGAGAAATTGACTTCCCGATATACCCGCGATTAGGCGGGCATTTCGGCAGGTAGTCAACCTACCTCATCAGTCGGGAGTAGTTCACAGCGAGCGTAATTCACGCCGATAATCATTCAGCGCAGTTTCATCAAGAATAATTTTGTGGCGTCCCCTGTGCATTAATTGATAACACGAACACCACGGCTCTTGAGCGTCGATCACATACCCATTGCGATAACGGCAACCGTCGCGCCAAAGATTAAAGCCAAAATATTCCGAGAGAAAATCAACGGCTTCTACGGCGTCGCAGGAATTCTTGTAGCCGCGTTCAATTCTAACTATGTCGGTGTCGTCGCCCTTGCTAGGCGCGGGAACTCCACGCCAGCAAAATTCAACAAAGCACTTCATGACAAACACACCGTCGTTAGCGCGCGGATTGAAGTCAGTACATTTAAGGGCTACGGATTCTATCCCGCGTGCGCGTTCAAAGTTGTCGAGAGCGCGAGTAACCAATTCGAGATGATTGGCGTGTTCGGCTTGCGTCGCAGTCTTAAGACTTGCCCGCTTGCCGTCCACGTAGTAAACCGCGCTGGTGTTGCCCGTGCGCTTGTTGAGCATAAGTTTGCGTTCTACTTTTTTCATGATAAAATCTCCTCTCCTTTTTACCAATTAAGGTATTAGTCAACCCTTCGGCGAGAAGGGCTGAACAACAACTTAATCAGTCAATCAGAATTCATTGGCGTTGGCTACTTCAATTTCGCCGCATTCCAAATACTGGTCGGGCTTGCTGAAAATGTCGTTCCGATAAAAACGATTGTAAAATTCGCGGCAGAAGTCGCGCTTTTGGTACCCGCCGAGCGTCGCCCAATTTTGAGCTATCGCCTTTTGCAACGCGGTCTTATTCGTGAAGTAGCCGATAACCGAGCTGTCAGGATACCACTTGTGCGCGGTCGGGAACGCCCGCAAAATGTAAATCTTCATGATAAACGCCCCTTTACGCAATAGCTGATTCAACGAGGTCGTGAGCGGTTGTTTCCTCAGTCAAGGTAACGTGCAACTCAGCGAGGAAACGAGACGGATTTATATTAAACACGTCCAGCCCCCAAGCTACTACACGCGGGATTTCAACCGTCATGTTAGGATATTGCTTGCGCATTTGGTAAGCCTTGATAAGCCAAGCGTCAACGTCTTTTTGAACGAGACACCTAGAGCTAATGGAGCCATTAATGCATTCACCGTTGACGCGAATATCAAAAAGCGGCTTTTTGTCTCCGTACATGCTAATTTCCACGTGGTAAGGTTTCAAGTCAATGCTTGCGCCCGTGGCAATTTGCGGTTCGGAGGCTATTGGTTGCCCGTCGTCGCCCGTGTAGACCAACTTAAATTCGCCCTTAAACGGCGAGTTCGTTAGAGCGGGGAACTCGTCTACAAGACGTTCGTCGAGATAAATAGTTGCATTGGGCGATTCGTCAACGATTCTGTTGATGTAGTCTTGAATGTAAATATCTACTGTTGCACGCTTGTATTTCCAGCCGTTCACGTAGTAAACGCGAGTTTTGGTTTCGACGGGCGCAATAGTGATTGTCATTTGCTCATCGTCGCGTTCGATAGCGATTGCCATAGCTTTTTTGCTTGCCATAATAATTACTCCCTTTCTTATCTCCGGTTAATAATCAATCTCCATAGTATGAAGACTTTGTGCGAGGCTTTATTTGTCATCTAAAGCCCCGAGGCAAAATCTTCACGCCGATTAACAGTTATGCAGTGCGCTGAAAAATTCTCCGAGTTCGTACATTGCCCGCTTAGGAACGCGAGCTTTACCGAACCGCCCCACGTAAATAAACGCTTCGCCGTTCTTCGCGTCAAATTCAAGTTCTGTCCAAGGACAATCCCCAAAAATTACGGTCGCCCTGTCGTCGGTCGTGACAATGTGCGTGCCTTCAAACCAAGCGTAAAGGTCGCCAACGTCACAAACTCTTTCAAGCTTGCGAGCGAGTTTTTGCGCCTGTCGCATTTGTTCTATCCGTTCCATTTAAAATTCCCCTTTCTTTTCCCCGTGTAACTTCGCCTTTGGATAAAGGTTTTGTGCGAGGCTTTATCTGTCACTTAAAGCCCCGAGGCAAAACCTTTACGCCGTTAATCATTCAGCGTATTTTTCACCGAGTTTCATCAAGCCGTGAATTGCTTTTACACCGCGTTCAACCGCCCGAAGATATTTTTCAATCTTTTGGGCGTCGTCGTATTCGTTGAAGTCGTCGCTACGGGCAAGAAGTGCCGCCAAGTGTTGAAAGTCATCGCAAAGCTTGTAAAGGTCATAATCCGCAAGGACTTTCATGTTATGGAGCGTGAGCTTGTCAATTCTTTGCATGCGAAACCCTCCTTACTGCCACAATTCGGCGTCTTTGTAAACGTCAACGCCCAAATCCTCAAGTTGCCACAAAAGTTTTTCGCGTTCGTTGACTGCCGCGTCGAGTTCGGTTTCAAGCTTGCGCAATATGGGCAGAGCGTCTAAGTCGTAGCTAAGGGTTACGCGCCCATGCCAGCCGCTGCGGTCGCGTTTAAGCATTTCGCCCGTAATGTCGGTTGCGAAGGTGCGAATTGAACCGTCGGGACGAAAAACTTCGTCTTTCAATTTCCGAACACGCCCTGCATAATCGCAGAAATAAAGTTTCGACGTGCTTTTTTCGTAACGAGCAAACGCCTTGTCCACGCGCTTATTCGCCTTTTTGAACGCAGTTTTGAGCCCTTTGATTGTGGTCGCCATTTTAAAAATCCCCTTTCAATTTCTCCCGTAAATACTTCACCTAGGAAGGCTTTAGAATACGCCGCCCCGTAAGCGGCGCATGGTTAAAAACTTCCAAGTGATTAAAAAAGGTAAATCGTGATGCCGGCAAGGATTTCACCGAGTACAAGCCCAAGCAAACATTCAAGCCAGTTGTCATAAAGCCAATCATCAAGTTTCTTGCGCATTGTCGACACCGCCTTAATAACTTTCACGCAACAGGTTAAATTCTTCTTCCCAGTATTCGTCGATAGCGTTGCGCGTGTCGTGGTCAACGAAATATTCTTCCTGACCGTCCCAGTAGCCGTGAACGCGCCCTTGCGCCGTGTCGTAATAGATATTGGGACCGCCCAAACCAAGCGCAATTTCCGCACCGCAGTAATTAAAGCGGGCGTCGATTGTAAACTTAACGTCAAGCACGTCCTCAAAATACCAGCGCAAGCGGTCATATTCTTCGCCGAAATTAAATTCGCCGTCGCGATTGTCTACCTCGTCAAAGTCAACGCCCGCGACCGTGTTTTCCAAATCCTGCGCGATACTTTTAACCGTGCTTTTCAGCTGTTCTTTGCAAGTCATCTTAAAAATCCCCTTTCAATTTCTCCCGTGAATAATCGCGCGTCCTTGCGCATTAGCTTCCGTAGACCGTCGCCCTAAAAAGGGCTAGGTTTCGACAGGGGAGCCGCCCCCGTCATCGTCAGTACGGATTAAGAAATCAGGAAAAAAAGTTCTTTGAGTTTCAAGAAATACGGCGTGGAGCACCCGTGCTTTTCAGCTTCCGCAATCATGAGCCTGTTGATAGCGGCGGCGGTGTCACGTTCGGCACGGAGCATTTCTGCCCGCCAATTCCGGCAAAAAGTGTTTTTGTCGCCGTCGAAGTCGTAATATTGCGCTTCAATCGCTTTGTACTCTTCAGCCGTAGGCTTATAGCCCGTCCGCTTCACGAATTCAATCATCATCATTTCTTCCCTCTCCTTTCATTGTGCAAAAGCACTGATTAAAAGGCTTAACTGAGGAACAAACCCTTTAATCAGTGCTTTTACCTTCGACAGGCAAAAGACTGAAAGATAAGGAGAAAAGGAGAAAAAGGAGTTTTTCAGGTTTATCCGTCTTCGCAGGTCATCGCGGCAATAATCACCAGTCCGAACAATCCGCGAAGAGGATTCCTTTTTTTGGTATTGTCATACCGCGTATCAGTTTTAGGTTACTCTATCGGGAATAATTACGCGCCACTTGACGCCTTCCGATTTTCGCCCTTGCTGATATTAATTTTTCAATGATCGCATTGCTCGGTTCACTTGCGCTTTCCACAAAGCCTGTTCGCTGTACCCCCTGCTACGCAGTTACTTTGCTTTTTTCACAAGCGGCGTTGCAATGACCGCTTACCTCGCCTTGCACCTTCACGGCTTAACCTCGCCTTCACGGTGTCTAGCTGCGATATTCGGTTTTCAACTTTCAGGGGTTTGCCTTTCGCTTTCGCTTAGGTTATCCCCTAACTGTTGCGGAGTATAGCACGGGGTAAACCCCTTGTCAACCCCCCTTTGCAAAAAAATTTTTGTGTGGAAAAATGGCGTTATGACGCGCTTTATTGGCTTTTCGATACTCGACGGCAAAAATTTCTTCAAAAAAATTTT
>JAFPVP010000097.1 GCA_017412925.1 Selenomonadaceae bacterium | reverse complement strand
GGATATTAGTTCCCTTTTGTGAGCAGCTCTTCCATAACTTGCTACTTGCTGTGGAAGATATGCACGCTCACCGCCCCCAATGCGATAGACGAACTGCTCAAGCCGCCGTCCGCTCCATGTGCGTTGATAAGACGATACAACGCCTCGATAAACTCCGACTGAACGACGACTTTAAAAATTTTTTCACGCAGAAAGTTATCGTCAACGGCAAAACTTTCCGCTCGCTGGACGAGATACTTGCGCTGTTGCCCGCGCAGGTTGAACGATTGCTCTTTGAAAACGTTGAAGAATATTTTTCGGTGATTCACGGCGATTTATGCCTCCCGAACATTTTGGTTGAGGAGGAGCATAAATTTTTGCGGCTGGTGGATCCTCGCGGAAAATTCGGCGACTTCGACATATACGGCGATTGGCGTTACGACTTGGCGAAAATGCTTCACTCGCTAGAAGGCAATTACGACTTCATCATTGCCGACAAGTTCAAAGTCAACGTTCAAGGCGCGGCGATTGATTACGAATTCGCGCTTGACTTCGCACAGATTAGAGAAAAATTTTTTGAAGTCTTTGCCGGTCAGCTGAAAAATTTGCCCGCGCTGAGATTGATAGAGGCGACGCTTTTTTTAAGCATGATTCCGTTGCACGCCGATTCTTTAAGCCGTCAACAAGTCATGCTGGCGCGTGGCGTGGAGTTGTTTGAAGCCGTAATGGAGGAGCCGAAATGAATATCGTGATAACAATGGCGGGGCTTGGCTTGCGTTTCCGCGAGGCTGGCTACAGCGTGCCGAAATATCAAATCGCCGTGCGCGGCAAAACTCTTTTCGAGTGGTCGATGTCAAGCTTGGAAAAATTTTTTGGCGAGCCGTTTATATTTATCGTTCGCAAGGCGGACAACGCGACGGATTTTATCAATGCAAAGTGCGCGGCTTTGGGCATTGACGCGAAAATCATTGAGCTTGGCAAGTTGACGCGCGGGCAAGCCGAAACCGCAATGTTCGCGTCAAAGTTTTGGCAAGCCGACGAGCCGCTGATGATTTACAACATTGACACCTACGTCGAGCCGGGTCAGCTACGGGCGGAATTGATTCATGGCGCGGGATTTATTCCGTGTTTCACGGCGGCGGGCACGCACTGGAGTTTTGTCAAGCTTGACGAGGGCGGCAAAGCTGTCGAAGTCCGCGAAAAGGAGCGCATTTCCGACCACTGCTCAATCGGCGCGTATTATTTTGAATCTGCGCGGCTCTATGCTGAGCTTTACAAAAATTTTTACGGCAACGATTCGGGGCGCGTCGAACAATACATTGCTCCGATTTACAACTTGCTGATTGGACGCGGCGCGGCGGTTTACATTCAAGACATTTCCGCCGAATTCGTTCACGTCTTGGGCACACCCGCCGAAGTCGAAACTTTTGCTCGCGGAGGATTTAAAAATGTTTGACACGAACAAAATCCAACGCATGACGGCGGAGCTTCAGCAGTTTGCCCTTAAATATGACGACATTTACGTAATCCCCGAAAAAGCTTTTGTGCTTGACGATGCGGCTCTTTTCAAGCGGCTCAACATCAAAATTCGGGCAATAATATTTGACGGGAACGCGGACAAAGAATTATTTGGTGTGCCTATATTTAAAATGACGGAGGTCTACAAAAAATTCAACGAACGCACAGCTTTGATCATCCTTCCTGAAAAACCGTTACCGCTCATTCAAACGACGATTGATTTAAAAGTTCCGTGGGGGAAATGTAGCCTCCCTGCGTTCGTCATTTCTGCTAAAGAAGTTTTGGCAATGTACGACCGCTTGCTGTTTTTAAAATATATCGATATGTACGTGGAAGACGGCTTAGAATCTGTTCGTTCGAAAGGTTTGCCTGACCGATTCGCTCGCGGCTTAACGGCTTGTGCAGATCCCCGCTTCGTAAATTTTAAATATCAGCTTTTCGACAGGCGCGAATACTTCAAGCCGACGCACACCTTCAGCGACACGGCGATTGTCATTCAAGGACCGATTGCTTACGATAACGATTACACTGTCGAAACTTTTAAACTTTATCGCTCAATTTATCCGAACGCTCCTATTGTCGTTTCAACGTGGAAGGGTGAGGCGACCAATTCTTTCCGCCGCGCGTGCAGAGAAAATTTAATCGTCTTGCTGGAAAATGATATGCCCAAAGAGCGCGGATTCGGCAACGTGAATTTGCAGCTGGAAAGTTCCCTTCAAGGCGTTAAAGTTCATTCGCGAAAACACCGCCGCAAAATTCGTGCTCAAGACACGCACCGACCAACGTATCAACTACTTCGACTTTCTCGTCTACTTCAAAAATCTGCTGAAAACTTTTCCACCCAAAGGCGACAAGCTCCGCGAACGAATTATTTTCCTTGATTCAAGTCACACGAGGGGCTGGCCGTTTTTCTTTATGGACTTTCTATCGTTCGGGCACGTCGAAGATATTTCCAAACTCTACAGCATTTCGCGCCACCCCGGTGTGATTGAACGAATTAAGAGAAGAGAAAAATGGTTGAAGAAAATATTGTTCCGCAGTTCACTCCCTGTAGATTATAATTTAGTGACGGAGCAAAGTCACAAGCTCCGCAAATTCAACCGAAGAATGAGCCGAATTTATTACGCGGAAGATTATATCGCGCGAACTTTTTATGAGGAATACATCGCGCCCATCGACACCGATAAATTGCTTGAAACGGGCTGGAAATTCACCGCCGATTATCTTATCTTGGTTGACGCAAACGAAATTTTGTTCGATTGGCCGAAGTATGAATATAGTCGCTATAATCTCAGACATATTGCAGGTCAGTTTCACTTCGGTCGTTGGCTGGACATGTACAGAAATTTTAAGATTGATTGGGTTTAAGTAAAAGCTTGCAGGAAGTTTTAACGCCGCGTCGAATTCGTTGTTAGAAATAAGCGCGATAAATTCAAAAGGAAGAATGACAATGAGCACAAATTTATTTCTCGAACTCGGCGAAGATTCACCGCTTGGCCGAATCAAAACTTATTTTG
>JAFPVP010000096.1 GCA_017412925.1 Selenomonadaceae bacterium | reverse complement strand
TTATTGCAACGCCCTACACGGCAACGCGCTTGACTTCTACAAGCAGAACGAGAACGCATAAAAAAATCCCTCTGCCGAATCGCAGGGGGAAATTTTTTTTATCTGGCGGCGAAGTCGACGCCTGGGTTGATTCATTCCTGTGCGGCACGTTTATAATCGCGCCGAATCTTCGCGGCATTTTCGATTTCGACGACGTTTATTGCAACGCCCTACACGGCAATGCTCTTGACTTCTACAAACAAAACGAGAACGCATAAAAAAATCCCTCTGCCGAATCGCAGGGGGAAATTTTTTTTATCTGGCGGCGAAGTCGACGCTTGAGTTGATTCATTCCTGTGCGACACGTTTATAATCGCACCGAATCTTCGCGGCATTTTCGATTTCGACGACGTTTATTGCAACGCCCTACACGGCAACGCGCTTGACTTCTACAAACAGAACGATAACGCATAAAAAAATCCCTCTGCCGAATCGCAGGGGGAAATTTTTTTTATCTGGCGGCGAAGTCCAAAACGCGCTGGGGCATTTCTTCCTTGTCGCAAACGTCATTGTGCAGAATTTCAGCCGAGGCGAGCGCGGCGAGATTTTTGGGCATTTTGGCGTTCGTCAACCTGTTAAGCAAATTAAGTTGCGCGAGGTCGTCGACGCCGTCAAAAGATTTTTCCAGAGCCGTCAAAACTGCGCTCGTGAATTTGTACGGGCTGGCAGTCGCGGCACTCAAGACGGGCGTCAAATCCTTTGTCCTGCCGCGATATTTGCTAAGTGCGCAAATTGAAACCGCGCTGTGCGTGTCAAGCAGATATTTGAACGAATCGTAAACTCGCTTGATAAAAAGTTTAGTCTCGTCCTCCGTGACGTATTCGGCGTGGAAAATTTTATCGAGGCGCGTCTTCAAGTGCTTGTCGATTTTATATTTGCCGACCGTGTTCAGTTCGGTCATGTAGCGGCTTATCTGTTTAAAATCGCCGCCGCTCTCGTGATAAAGCAGCCGTTCCAAGTTGCTGGAAATTAAAATATCCATCGACGGCGTAATCGTCTTGAAAAATTCGCGCTTGCGGTTGTAAATGCCCGTCGCGAAAAATTCTGTAAGGACGTTGTTCATGTTCGAGGCGCAAATTAATTTTTTAACGGGCAAACCCATGCGCAAGGCGTAATAGGCGGCGAGAATGTTTCCGAAATTGCCAGTGGGCACGCTGATATTAATTTTGTCGCCGAGTTGAATTTGATTCGCCTTGATAAGTTCGACGTAGCCCGAAAAATAATAGGCGATTTGCGGGACGAGCCGCCCCCAGTTAATCGAGTTGGCACTGCTTAGCTTGACGCCGAGCTTGTCGAGTTCCGCACGGATTTTTTTGTCGTTGAAAATTTTCTTAACGCCGGTCTGCGCGTCGTCGAAATTTCCTCTGACCGCCGTGACGTTGACATTGGAGCCGGCTTGCGTGACCATTTGTAGCCGCTGAATTTTGCTGACGCCGCCGTCGGGATAGAAGACCATGATTTTAGTTTGCGGCACGTCCGCGAAGCCCGCCAACGCCGCCTTGCCGGTGTCGCCCGAAGTCGCAACCAAGATTAAAATTGTTTTCGTCTCGCCGACTTTTTTTAGAGCCATGCGCATAAGGTGCGGCAACATTTGCAATGCCACGTCCTTGAAAGCGGAGGTTGGTCCGTGCCAAAGCTCCATGTTGCCAACGGGAGCCACAGGATTTTTCGGATCTTGAATCAAAATCGCGACGGGCACCCGCGCAGTCACGTCGAACCAGTTATAGGCAAGCTCTGTGCATTCGCCGAGTTCGTCTTCCGTGTAATCCGTCAAATATTTTCCCAGAAGCCACGCGGAAAGTTGCTCGTAAGTTTTAGTCTTGAGCGCGTCGATTTCTTCGAGCGTGACTTTGGGGATTTTTTCCGGCACGAAAAGCCCGCCGTCCGCCGCCAGCCCCTGCAATATCGCTTCCGCTGAGCTTATCGGTTTTATTTTTGAGCGTGTGCTGATATATTTCAAATTAAAGCCTCCTCAACTTGTCCGTAAAGAATTTGCCAAAATTATCGCGCTGAAAATTACCACGCCCACGACCGCCGCCAACGGGTGCCACGGTATCGGCGGATTTTCTAGCGCGGTCATTATTGCGGGCGGCACCAAAATTATCCACGACAGCAGCGCGAGTATCCGATTAATTTTTAAAGTTTTGCTGACGTTTAACGCCGTCGCTTTGACTGCCAAAAAACTTTCGAGCTTCGGGATTTCAAAATCCAATTTAGCGTCATCATTCCTAATTCCTAATTCCTCATTCCTAATTAAAAACGAGACGTCGGCATTTTTGAGCGCGGGCAAGTCGTGAGCGTCGGTGCCGATAGCCGCGACGACTTTGCCCTTGGCGCGGAAAATTTGAACTTCGCGGGCTTTGCCTTCGGGCGTGAGATTCGTGCGGATATTGTCAAGCGCAAAATTTTTCGTGATGAAACTCGTCATCTTTTTCGGCTGAGCGGTGAGCAAAAGCGTTTCGATATTCGCCGCCTTGACGGAGCCGAGAAAATTAATCGCGGCGTCGTTGATGTCGTCCTTCAGCGCGATAAGTCCGCGAGCCGCCCTGCCCGTCGCCACAACCAAAACCGTCTTGCCCTTGACTAGCAGCTGGTCAATCTTCGTGCGCAAATTCGCGCTGATTGACACGTTGAAACTTTCAAGCCACGCGGGATTTCCGACGCGCATTGTGACGCCGCTGACAGTCGCCTCCACGCCGCGCCCCGGCAATTCCTTAAAATTCGTCGACGGCTGCAGGCGCAAAGAGCGGAGCGTTGCCGTGTCGTAAATTACTTTCCCCAAAACATTTTCAGCGTCAGTTTCCGCGCCCGCCGCCATCGCCAGCAACGTCGGCTGATTCAATCCTTCGGGCACCAAATCCGTGATGTAAAATTCGCCGCCTGTCAGCACTCGATTATACGGCAAGGCGAGGACATTCACGTCCTTTAAAATTTTCAGCGCGTTGAAGTTGTTGCACTTGACGCCGAGCTTTGCGATTTTTCTTTTTGCCAAGTAGAGCGTGAACGGCGACGCAAAGATTAAACAGATTGGCGACAGCGCGATAAAAATTGACAATCCCGTAATCAGTGCCGCGTATTCGCCCCGCGCGAAGTAGAGCCACGCCGCCACCGCCCCGCTTATCAGCGCGTCAAGCACAAAGAGAGAAATTATCTGCTTCATGTCACTTGTTGACGACGTTGACGGGGTTGCCCGCAAGCCACGCCTTGAGATTTTCTACGGCGATATTCATGAGCCGCGCGCGCGATTCTTTCGGAGCCCAGCTGATGTGCGGCGTGATGAAACAATTCTTCGCGCCGAGGAGTGGATTGTCGCCTTTAATCGGTTCGGTGCTGACAACGTCGACGCCCGCCGCCAAAACTTTTCCGCTGTCGAGAGCCTCGCGCAAATCTTTTTCGACGACCAAACCGCCGCGGCTGTTATTCAAAATTATAACGCCGTCTTTCATCTTGGCGATATTTTCCTTGCAGATAATTCCTTCCGTCGACGGGAACAGCGGACAGTGCAGCGCGATAACGTCCGAAGTTTTAAACAGCTCGTCAAGCTCCACGAACGAACAATCGCCGAGCTTTGTGCCGACTTCGCGCATTGAATCAAACGCAATAACTTTCATGCCGAACGCTTGAGCCAATTTTCCCGTCGTTTGACCGATTCGCCCGTAGCCGATAACGCCCATGGTTTTGCCGGCGAGTTCAATCAGCGGATAATCCCAGAAGCAGAAGTCCGGACAATTTTCCCAACGTCCCTCATGAACGGCTTGGCTGTGGTGCGCCACGTGGTGACAAATTTCCAACAGCAACGCAAAGGCGAATTGCGCAACCGCCGCCGTCCCGTAAGTGGGAATGTTCGTGACGGGAATATTTTTTTCTTTAGCCGCCGCAATGTCAACGACGTTGTAGCCCGTGGCGAGCACGCCGATATATTTAATGTTGCAAGCGTCGAGAATTTTTTTCGTGAGCGGCGTCTTGTTCGTGATGACAATTTCTGCGTCGCCGATTCGAGAAATAATTTCCGCGTCGTCAGTCAGGCTCGTTCGGTCATAAATTTTGCACTCGCCCAAAGTTTTCAGTGCGTCCCAGCTCAAGTCGCCGGGGTTCAGCGTGTAGCCGTCCAACACAATAATTTTCATTTTAAAAACCTCCTTGCCCTAATTTATATACCGCCCGAAAAAATTATTCAATAGAAGGTCGAGAAATTTGTTGCAAACGTTGCCGCCGCACTCGCCGCAAATATTGTTTTTTGTAAGAGAAGAATTGTATAATAAAGCAACTAGAATCACGTAATTATAAGTGCTTATGGAGGTAAGGTTATGATAAAAATAATTTTCGTGTGCTTTGGTAATATTTGCCGCTCGCCCATGGCGGAATTCGTCATGAAGCATTTGGCAGCACAGGCAGGCTTAGAAGAAGATTTTTTGATTGAATCGGCGGGCTGTCATCCGTCTGTTGGGACGCCGATGTCGAACGGCACTGCTCACGAGCTGAAGAAAAATAATATTCCGTTCAAGCGGCGCACGTCGAAAGAGTTACTTGACAGCGACTATAAAAAGTTTGATTATCTGATTGGGCTTGACCGCTCGAATGTTAGGGACATGAGGGGCATTTGTGGCGGCGATCCTGACAAGAAAATTTTTTTACTCATGGAATTTGCGGGCGAGCGCAGGGACGTTGACGACCCGTGGTACACCGACGATTACGCCGCAAGTTATCGGGACATTTTGATTGGTTGCGGAGCACTACTTGAGCACGTCAAGCGAGCCGAAAAATTTTTGTAAAATTTTTTTGCCAGTCAAGCAGGAATTTTCATCATTTGCGGCGAACCACCCTTCGGGGGTTGGGTGGTTGGTTAGGTTAGCCTTCCCCTTCCCTTCCGGGAAAAAGTTAAAGGTGATGATGATGGGGTACAGGGAAGAATGGTTCAAGAACAACAAATCGGATCACGGGTGGTACACTTGCGCACGGTGCAAAAAAAAGATAAGGAAGGCAGACGCGGACATTGACCACATTGTTCCGCAAAAGCACGGTGGTTCGGATGAGTTGTGGAACTTGCAGTGTTTGTGTAAGCATTGCAACAGGAGCAAGCAAGCGAGCATGAAGGATACTGTGCCAGACCTTGCCAAGACGAACGGGCAACGCGCGGTAAAAGCAGTGAAGCGGAATTTGCAGTTCACGAAAGAAAAAGTAGTTGGCGCGGTGAAAAAGGCAGTAAAGGGCAGGAAGAAATGAGTGCGATAAATGGCTGACACGGTTAAGTTGATGAAGAAAATTGCGCGGCTTGCAAAAGAAAAAAAAAAGTTGCGGTTTATGGAAGTGTGCGGCACTCACACGGTCGCGATATTTCGTTCGGGGATAAGGCAGATTTTGCCAGAGAATGTGGAATTGGTATCGGGACCAGGTTGCCCAGTGTGCGTGACGAATGACGAATACATTGACAAAGCAATCGAATACGCGCGCAAGAAAGATTGCGTCGTGGTGACGTTCGGGGATATGTTAAAGGTGCCGGGGACGCGCTCAAGTTTGGCGGGAGCGGTGGCGGCAGGCGGGAACGTTCGGGTCGTTTACTCGCCGCTGGAATGTTTGAAGATAGCGAAGGAAAATCTGCGCAAGAGAGTGATTTTCTTGGCGGTTGGTTTTGAGACGACGGCACCGACGCAAGCGGCGACGGTTTTGGCGGCGAAGGCGCAAGGGATAGGGAATTTGTTCATGCTGTCGGCGCAGAAGTTGGTACCGCCCGCGCTGAGGTTTTTGTTGGGCGACGCGGCGGTTAAGGTCGACGGATTCTTATTGCCTGGGCACGTGGCGGTAATTATTGGGGCGGACGCCTTTAATTTTTTAGCAGAAGAATTCCGAATGCCGAGCGCGATTGGCGGATTCGAGGCGGAGGAGATTTTAACTGCGCTGGCGAGTTTGCTTGAACAAGTTGACAGTGGACGAGCCGAAGTTGCGAACGATTACCGCGCTGTCGTCAAGGCTGAAGGGAATGTTGCGGCGAAAAAGATTTTGGCGCAGGTTTATGAAGTTGCGGACGCGGAGTGGCGCGGCATTGGAAAAATTCCCGCTTCGGGTTTAAAGATACGTAAGGAATTTGCGGCGTTTGACATTGAATACGTCGAGCCGATAGAACTTGAGCGCGTCGAGAAAAAGACGGCGTGTCGTTGTGGTGAAGTTCTGCGCGGCGTCATTAATCCGACGGAGTGCCCGCTGTTCGGCAAGACATGTCAACCGCTCCACGCAATCGGTCCGTGCATGGTTTCGGTTGAGGGCGTGTGCGCGGCGTGGTTCAAGTACGGCGGAAATAATTTTAAGTGGTAAGCATAGATAAAAGCACCTTCCATAACCGGCAGGTGCTTTTTGGTTACAAAAAATTTTCGCGGTGTGTTAAAATGTTTCCGACTAACCGAACGGAGGGAAAAAATTTTGTTTGTCAGAGGAGAGCTTGAGAAGATTGAACGGAAAGTTTTAAACGGCAAGCGGCTCAGTCGTGAGGACGGAGAAATTTTATTTGCGTGCAATGAATTGACTTGGCTGGGCGCACTGGCTGATTACGTGCGGAAAAAAATTTGCGGCGACCTCGTTTATTACAACGTCAACTGCCACGTGAACTTGACGAATATTTGCACGTCGCGTTGCAAATTTTGCGCGTTCGGGCGTGGTGTTGACGATAAAAAAGCCTACGCCATGACGATTGCCGACGCGATTAAACTTGTGACGGAGGCGAGCCGCGACCCGCATTTGTCGGGCTTGCATATCGTCAGCGGCTTGCACCCGACTTGGAGCTTTGAAAATTATTTGGCGTTCGTCGAAGTGCTCCACGAAAAATTTCCGCACCTGCACATCAAAGGTTTCACGGGCGTGGAGATTCAGCACTTCGCGGACATTTCCGGCTTGAGCGTCGAAAAAGTTTTGATTAGATTAAAAGCGGCGGGGCTTGAGACGATTGCGGGCGGCGGCGCAGAAATTTTGACTGACCGCGTGAGGAATTTACTTTGCCCGAAAAAAGCTACTGCCGACCAGTGGTTGAACGTCGCACGCACGGCACACGGGCTGGGAATAAAAACTAACGCCTCCATGCTTTACGGGCACATCGAAACTTTTGCCGAGCGCGTCGAACATTTAATCAGATTGCGCGAACTGCAAGACGAAACGGGCGGCTTCCAAACTTTTATCTGTTTCCCGTTCCTGCCGAAGAATACCGCGCTGGAAAAAGAAATTAAGCAAACGTCAATGTGGGACGACCTGCGGACGATGGCGATTTCGCGGCTCATGCTCGACAACTTCCAAAATATCAAGGCGTATTGGGTGATGCTGACGGTGCCGGTTGCGCAAGTAGCGTTGAGTTTTGGGGCGAACGACATTGACGGGACGATTCACCGCGAAAATATTTTACACGATGCCGGAGCCACATCGCCGCGCGCACTTGCCGAGGACGAAATTATAAAAATTATTCGCGAGGCAGGACGAGTGCCCGCCGCCGTCGATTGCAACTTCAACCCGCTTTAGAAGCGGGAGAACAGCGGTCGCGCCGTGTCGTTTAAATAATTTTAACGTTATCGCCGCGTTCGTACGAAATGCCTGCGCATTTCTAGCTTAAAAATTTTGGGAGTGGAATTAATGAACGTTTTAAGTATTGCCAAGGAAAAAATTTCTTCGGGCGGACGGCTTGAGCGCGACGAAATTCTTGCCCTTTACGACGACAACGATTTGCTTTATCTTGCTGAATCTGCGCGGCGCGTTAAAGAATCCAAGACCGGCAAAAAAATTTTCTACACCGTCAACCGCCACATAAATTTAACGAACGTCTGCACTGCCAACTGTCCCCTGTGCGCGTATCAATGTCACAGCGGCGACAATCGCGCCTTCACGCTTGAACTTGCCGACGTGGAAAAAATTCTTCGGGACGCCGCGCAGGTTAAAGAAATTCATATCGTCAGCTCGTTGCACCCCGACAAAAATTTTTCTTACTACGTCGACGTTGTCAAGCTCGTGAAAAAAATTCTGCCGCACGTTGGGATTAACGCATTTACTCCCGTCGAAATTGTGAACTTCAGCAAAATCAGCGGCAAAAGTTTTTCGGAAGTTTTGAGCGAACTGATTGCAGCGGGCGTGACTTCTTTGGCGGGCGGCGGCGCAGAAATTTTATCCGACCGTGTCCGCGAAATTATCTGCCCGAAAAAATGTAGCGCGGCGGAGTGGCTTGAAGTCATGGGCACGGCGCACAAACTCGGCTTGAGGACGAACGCCTCGATGATGTACGGGCACATTGAGACGATAGAGGAGCGCGTCGACCACCTGCTGAAACTGCGCGAACTTCAAGATGAGACTGGCGGCTTTGTCGCGATGATGTTGTTCCCCTTCCACCCCGAAAACACGGAGCTTGGGAAAAAATTTAATCTGCGGCGCGTCGGTTCGTGGGAAGATTTAAAAATGCTCGCGCTGAGCCGATTGGTTCTGGACAACTTCGCGCACTTCAAAGCGTTTTGGGTCATGTTGACGTTGCCGATTGCACAGCTGGCGTTGAATTTTGGCGCGGACGATTTGGACGGGACAATCGGCGAGGAGAAAATAATTCACGCGGCGGGAGCAAAATCTTCGGCGGGAATCACGCGCGAGACGTTGGAGAAAATTATTTTGGAGTGCGGCTATACGCCCGTCGAACGCGACAGTTTTTATAACGAATACAAAAAAAATTTCTAAAAAGGTATTGCCTGTAATTGTTGATTATGCTAAATTAATTAATGGTTATTGACGAGTTGAGGAATTTTAATTTGTCAAACCAATCAATCGGGTGGTAGGAATGGAAGTAATCTTATCGGAGTGTTTAGGATTTTGCTACGGCGTCAAGCGGGCGATAAAAATTGCCGAAGAGCACGCGGACGGGAAGAGTTGCACCTTGGGACCGATAATCCATAATCCGCAAATGGTCGAGCGGCTACGGTCGAAGGGCGTCGGCACAATCGAAGATTTGACGGAGATGGAGGAGGGCACGGTAATAATTCGCTCACACGGCGTGGGACCGCAAGTTTACGAGGAGGCAAAGGCGCGGGGCTTGAACGTCGTCGACGCAACTTGTCCGCACGTAAAAAAAGCGCAACTTTCTGCAAAGGAACTTGTGGAGGAGGGGCGGCAAGTCGTAATTGTCGGCGAAAAAAATCATCCCGAAGTTAAAAGCATCTTTGAATGGTCGAACAAGCGGGCGATTATTTTGGAGACGGAGGCGGACGCCGAAAATTTCGCGCCCTGCCCCAAGCTCGGAATAATTTCTCAAACGACTGTGAGCGGCGAGAATTTTATCAAGATAGTGGCGCACCTGCTCGGCAAATCACACGACATAAGAATTTTAAGAACTATCTGCACGGCAACTGACCAAAGACAAAAGGCCGCATTGGAGCTGGCGTCGAAAGTTGATGTCATGCTGGTAATTGGCGGTCGCAACAGCGCGAACACCACGCGCCTGGCTCAGCTTTGCGAGAAAAAATGCAGGACTTATCACATAGAAACAGCAAAAGAGCTGTCACCTGTTTGGTTCCATAAATCCAACAAGGTTGGTATCACAGCCGGAGCCTCAACGCCGGACTGGATTATCGGGGAGGTTTATAAAAAGTGTCAGAGGATTTGAAGAACGAAGAGATGGGCAACTGGTTTGAAGAATCGGAGAGTTTCAAGGACATTCACGAACACGAGGTAGTAGAAGGCACCGTCATTCAAGTCAACCGCGACGAAGCCTACGTCGACATAGGCTACAAGCAGGAAATCGCTATTCCAAAGCGGGAGCTGGCTGTTCCCGAACCCGAATCGGCGGGAGATGTCGTCAAGGCGGGCGACGTTATCAAAGTCTATATTCAATCTCTCGGCGGCGAAAATGGCGGCGTTCTGTCCAAAGTCAAAGCCGATGCCGAAGTTGTTTGGGACGAGTTGCGGGCGATTAAAGCGCACAACGACGACCCCGAAACCGACGATTTGCAAACTGTCGACGCGCATGTCAACAGCGTAGTTAAAGGCGGCTTGACTGCCACGGTAAACGGTCTGCGCGGCTTTATTCCTGCCTCGCAGATGGAATTGCACTTCGTCAAAGATTTGAGCGGCTACGTTGGGCAAACGGTTCAGGCACTGCCGATTGAAATTGAATCCAGCAAACGCCGTCTTGTTCTCAGCCGCCGTCAACTTCTTGAGCGCGAGCGCGAGGCTAAGCAACGGGAAATTTTCAGCACCCTGCACGAAGGCGACGTTGTCAAGGGCACGGTCAAGCGGCTTGTCGATTACGGCGCATTCATTGACGTGGGCGGCGTCGACGGTTTGGCGCACATTTCTGACCTTTCCTGGGAGCGCGTCAGTCACCCTTCCGATGTCCTTAAAATCGGCGATGAGCTGGACGTTTACGTTAAAAATGTCGACAGCGAGACGCACAGGATTTCCCTTTCCGTCAAGCAAACTCAACGCGACCCGTGGCTTGATAGAGCAGAAAATTATCGCGAAGGCGACTTTATAGAGGGCAAAATCGTCAAGCTTGCGAAGTTCGGCGCGTTCATGGAGATTGAGCCGGGCTTTGACGGACTGATTCCTATGGGCGAGCTCAGCGACCGCCGCATTGAAAACGCGGACGAGGCGGTTGCCGTCGGCGACATCGTCAAGGTTAAAATTCTGCGTATCGACCTGAAGCGCAAACGCATTTCCCTTTCGATTAACCGCGCCCGCCGCGAAGGTGCTCACGCGAATTTTAGACGTTATCAGTCGGCAGAACAAGTTGCAGAAGAAGCGAGATAAAACTAATCTGTTTAAATAAAAAAATTTTCCCTGACGTTCAAGAGGACGTTGGGGATTTTTTCCACCGCCTAAAATTGACAAAAAAACAATTATAATGATGCTAAAAAGATTGGCTATTAAAAGCCAATAAGTTAAAGCCGGAACATAAGATTTGTTATCGCGAAGAACGGCGAAAAAAGCCTGGTATAAGGCTTGGGAACCGAAGAAAATCTGAAAAAATAACAGCAGCAAGAGTAATATCGATTTAAGAGGAGTATCAAAGTTAGCAATGATACGGGCAATCCCTTTGAAGAAAGCGGCGATTGACGATTCGAGCGACTTTAATTGATATTGGCGGATAATCAGCGAAAAACTCGACGAGGCAATTTTTGGCACAATTCAACGGAAGACTTGCCGAAGCGACGACGAAAAAAACGTTGGCGGCAAAGTTCGCCTGGAGCCTGACTGCAAAGGATTAATCACGTGAACCGTTTGGTCGCCTTGGTGAAGGTGCGAGTAAAGTGAGTAATGTCCGGTCGCTTCGTCGAGTTTTCTAACCAAACCGGCAGTTGGCAAAGCGAATTCGTTTTTGATGGTAGTATAAAAAGGATTGTGTAAGAAGGCAAACACAATCCTTTTTTTGATATAGGAGAGAAAAAGAGATGGAAAGAAAAAAATCGAGACACGCCCGGCTGAAGAATTGCTCAAGCCA